>JAILMV010000146.1 GCA_024692185.1 Bacteroidales bacterium
GAAGGTGGAGTTGGCACCGAGGAATAGCTGGACGCCTGCGGTCTCATCCTGGATATAGACAATCTTCTTGGAAGAAAGGTTGTTGAGCTCGACATTGGAAAGGACGGAGCCCTTGATCATGACGCCTTCATCGACGGCTACTGTAGCATCTCCGGTAGGAGCAAGGGCACGGAGGGCTGCGATAGTTATGAAGGAAGAACCCTTCTCGCCTTTCTGGTTGACGGTAACGGTCTTGGAACCGAGAGCCTTACCATTGCTTAGGATGGAGATGGTCACATTGCCGGTACGGTCCTTCTCAGGATTGGCAAGAACCTCGATCTTCAGGCTCTGCTCGCCATTGGATGCGCTACCACTAGCAGGGGTAACGGAAAGCCAGTTCTGGGCGTTCTCGGCAACGTTGGCAACCCAGTCGCGGGTAGCAACGAAGTTGACGGTCTGGGAAGACTCGGAAGAATCGAAGTTTACAGTCGCTTCGCTCTTGATGGTGATCTCGGCAGGTCCGAGCTCCTCGGTCTTCTTACAGCCGTTGAGCAAGGCAAGTGCTGCCACTGCAACTAGAGTTATGATTGATTTAATTTTCATAATTAATAGTTTTAGTTATTTGTTCTGTTTACAATTACTTAGATATAGCTTTCAAATATAGCTATTCCTACGGAATAATTCAAAAAAAAAGCGCAGTCCCGGGTGGAACTGCGCTGATTTACAAGTATCTGAGAATTACTTTGCGTATTCGATGTAGATGCTCTTGAGATATGAAGCATAAGTGCTTGCATTCTTGATCTCGAAGAACTGGTAAGACTGAGATGAGAGGTCGAAAGTGACCGTCATTGCCTCAGTATCACTGGAAGTATATGCGACTGCAGTCTCAGGTTTTGCACTGGTACCGAAAGTATATGTCAGGTTTTCCGGATAGAAGTTCTTCTGCCAAGTAATGACAACGGAGCAAATCTTGCTTCCTATAGCAGCAGCATTGGCAATATAGCTTCCGCCCTTTTTCATCTGGATACCACTGCCAAAGTTTGCGACATTGTAGAGATAGCAAGACACCCCATTCAAAGTATATGTCGTACCATCGTCAGCAGGATATGAAGTGGGGAGATTTTCATCCGTAATGGTATAGGAAGGATTCGATTCGACGGTCACTTTGATAGTCTTGCTGCCGGCGCTGTACTTTTCACCTGCTGCGAAAGAAATGGTAATGGTAGCTTCGCCTACTTTGACACCGGTCACCACGCCTTTATCGTCCACGGTAGCAGTAGCAGTATCGGAAGAGGTATAGCTGAGAGTCACACCCTCGACATTGGGAGTAGCCTTGATAGTGGCAGTTCCGCCAACAGTTACGGTAACGTCGCTAGCATTGATAGCACCAACGGTATAAGTTGCAGTGAACATTCCCTCATAGTAAGAGAGCTGCTTGTTGTTATTGTAGAGGGAAGGGAATACGATCACATCTCCCTTGGTGCCTTCGCTAAGGGCTGCATAACCCTTGGCCTGGGCGCGGAGTGCGATATCCTTCTCGCCCTGCTTGATGGTACCGTCACGGTCGTCTCCGCCAAGTCCTGCAGTAACCTCCACGCCTACGATCTTGATGCGGCGGCTGAGGTTGGCATTGTAGCTCTTGAGGAGGTCTGCAATGGTCATCTCGGTAACAGGAACGGTAGCACCTGCTTCCTTGGTGAACTTGGTTCCGATGGTGGTGAGCTCAGGGAGCTTGTTGTAGATATAACCGCTTCCTTCGATGACGCCGGTAATCTTGTCGCCGACGGCCACATCGGTAGCCTTGCTGTAGAGAAGCACGGCGCCGGAGGCATCTTCGATGTAGATGTTACCATTGTTGACATAGCTGACGACGGCGCCTTCAAGCTCTGCATATACGGAGCTGGGAGCGTTCTTGTCGGCGCTGACGATCTGGGCCACCACACCTGCTACGGTAGTAGAGATAGCGCCCTGCTCGAGGGTGAAAGTGGTATAGGTAGTCTCACCGATGAGGGTGAAAGTAGCGGTCTTGGAGTCGGTCTTGCTGGTATTCTCGTCGAAAGTGATCTCGATGTTGCCATTGCCGGTTCCGGAAGTAGTGAAAGTCTTGATCCAGCTATCGTGGTTGCGGACCTTCCAAGTCTTGTTGGATGTAACGGGGATGGTGATGCTGGTGGTCTTTGCGGTAACGGAGTTCTCTTCGTTCACGGAAAGGACCTCTCCGGTAGGAGCAGCCTGATCCTGGAAGAAGTTGGGAACTATGGACTCAGCGGGATACTTGCTGTCGCCAGGAGTGTAGGCGCCATAGTTTGAATAACCCTTATCCCACACGAAATCCTTGTCGCAGGTCTTGTTGTGGACCATCACGGTGCCAGCTTCCTGGAAAGTAACGGTCCAGACGTCTGCCTTGGCAGCATCGGTGGTGGTGTAGAAGTTATTGTAAGATGCGCTCTGGAAGAGATAGTATCCATTGGACTGCTTGATAAGATACTCGCCCGCGGTACCGGTGGCCTCGAATGTCCAGGCCAGGCTTCCGTTTGCATAGGTGAATACACCATCAGCATCGGGAGTGATGGCAGTACCGAAGAGGTAGCTGTAGTTGGTCTCGGCAGCACCCTTCCAAGGCTGTACGGCCATGTAGGTGCCGTTTACGTTGGCAGCGACCACGATACCCTTGGTGGCATCGAATTCTTCTGCTTTGGTGATAAGCTTGTATTCCTTGCTTGCGTCGAGACCGGATTCACCGGACTGGGAAACGGAAACATTGGCGCGGGCCTCGTCGGCACCCCAGAACACGACTACGTCGGCACGGGGAGCATTGGCCTCGGAGTACTGGTCGACATTGTCGGCAGCTGTGAGTTTCACCTCGGTATTACCGGAACCATGGGAAGGTTCGGCTTTGAGCCACTCGGGAACATATGCATACCAATCGCCGGCGGCGGTAACGTTGACGGTTGCGACATCGGCGTCGGTGGTAGCGAAAGCAATGTCAGTCTTATCCACCGAGATGGTAGTCGTCAACTCTTCGGTATTCGTACAGGAAGCGACCACGAGGACGCTGGCTGCAAGCGAGAGAATAGCTTTGAAAATATTATTCATAACCGTAATTATTAGCAATTAGTTGAACATGTAACGAATTCCGACCTGGATGTGCCATGTGCTGTAGATGGAGCTACCCTTACGATAGGTATGGTCATTGACACCGGAGAATTTGTAGACAGGAGCCACGGTGGAGCTGATCTGCTCGGCGTTGGTGCACTCGAGGAGCTTGCCACTGTTGCAGTCAAGTACGCTGGGGAGACCCCACTTGTCGTTCAGGAGGTTGCCGAAGTTGAGGATGTCCACGGAAAGCTGGAGCTTGTTCATGCTGTTGCC
>JAILMV010000188.1 GCA_024692185.1 Bacteroidales bacterium
ACCTATTTTTGGAGTGATTCATATCTCGCGATTGCGCACGCAAACCAGGCCCTGCTTGCAATACAGGAACTGAGCGGATGCGAAGATGAACTTGACCCCGAAGCCGTTGAGGCTGCCGGTCTTGCCCCCGAGATGGCCGAGGCCTTGCTCTGCCGTGCCTATGCCCATTTCATGCTGGTGAACTTCTTCTGCCAGAACTACAATGTCGAGACTTCCGACAAGGACCTTGGCGTTCCCTATATGAAGGGTATCGAGACACATCTGAATCCTCAGTACGAAAGGGGTACCGTGGCCGGAGTCTATAAGAATATAGAAGAAGACCTCGAGATCGCCCTCAAGTACGTGAATGACGGCTATTACAAGGTGCCTAAATACCACTTCAACGTGCGTGCTGCCTATGCATTTGCGGCAAGGTTCTACCTCTTCTACGAGAAGTGGGACAAGGCCGAGGCCTGCGCCACGCGTTGCCTTGGTTCCAACCCTGCCCAGATGCTCCGCAACTGGCAAGCCCGTGCTTCGATGCCTCATGATATGGATGTGTTGTCCAATGACTTCATCTTGTCGAAGTACGATGCCAACATTATGCTTATGACTGCATTTACAAACTTTGGATATGAGTTTGGATACCCTGGTATGAGCAAGTTCTCGCACAACTCCTTCCTCTCCTTCACCGAGGTATCTTATGCCAAGAACGTCTGGGGGAACCCTCTGAGCGGGTGGGATAACAGCAGCTGGTATTGGGATCCTCCAGCGTGGATCAATGGCTCCACCTTCGACCAGATCGCTTTCTGGAAGATTCCCTATCTCTTCGAATATACTGATCCTGTGAATGGAATCGGTTATCACCGTGCCGTTTTCCCTGCCTTCACTACCGACGAAACCCTGCTTACCAGGGCCGAAGCGCGCGTGATGCAGCATAAGTACGACGAAGCAGCTGCCGACCTCAATATCTGGGCACACAATATCATCAAGCCTAGATATTTCTCCGGCACCCTCACTCCCGAGTCGATAAAGGCTTTCTATTCTGCTGTCAATTACTGGACTCCGGATGTGCCCACCATCAAGAAACATCTCAACCCAGCTTTCTTTATCGGAAAGGAAAATGAGATGATGGAGAGTATGCTTCAGTGCGTACTTGGATTCAAGCGTATCGACCACGTGGCCCAGGGCCTCCGTTGGCTGGATATCAAGCGTTACGGCATCGAAATCACCCGCCGTACGCTTCAGCCCGACCCTGCCGCAGGGGAAGACGATGCCGCTTTCAAGATTCTGGACGGCCAGGTGGATATCCTTACCAAGGATGATCCCCGTCGTGCCCTCCAGATCCCTCAGGATGTTGTTTCTGCCGGCTTGGCGCCTAACCCTCGTAACTAAAACAAGGAGGAAGCTATATGAAAAAATTACTTTATATACTTACGGCTGTTTCCTTCGCTCTTCTGAGCGCTTCCTGCACCCAGAAAGATGCAATCGAGGCCGAGTCCATAATTAAAGATTCGGCAATCGAGCAGAACGATTTCGACAAGTGGCTGGAGCTTAATATGCTTAGGCCCTACAATATCGAATTCAAGTACCGCTTCGCATTGAACGAATCCGACAGGGGTTTCTATACCGTTCCTGCCTCGGTCGAAGGGGCTGTTATCTATGCGCATCTTGTGAAATACCTTTGCATCGACTCTTACGACGAGGTTGCCGGAGTGCATTTCACCCGCGGATACTTCCCCAAGATGTTCTTCCTGATAGGTGAATGGGAGTACAAGAACAATGGCCAAATAGTGCTCGGTACCGCCGAAGGCGGCAAGAAGATCATGCTTGCCGGCGTGAACGATCTTCCCTTGGTTTTCGAGGTGCTTTCCGGTGATGATCTTGGAGAATATCTCAACCATTACTACATCAAGACCATACATCACGAGTTCACCCATATCCTGAACCAGGTTAAGGCTTACACCGACGACTTTATGAACGTGACGCCTTCTACCTATGTTTCCGATGCCTGGTCCAACACCGATGATTACCATCTCGGACGCGGATACATCACGGACTATGCCCAGAGCGAGCACCGCGAGGATTTCGCCGAGTTGCTGTCGGAGTACATAGTCCACTCTCCCGAGTGGTGGGAGGCCCAGCTCGCCCAGGCCAATACCGAAACGGCTCAGGTGCGTAAAGAGAACCCGGATGCTCCTAACGGGAGGGATGTCATCGAGACCAAGATCGAGATCGTGCGTACTTATATGTCCGAGAGCTGGGGCATCGACATCGATGTGCTCCGCGACATTATCGGCCGCCGTCTCAACGACGTGGAAACCGGCAAGGTTGATCTGAATACCGTAGCAATATAGGAGGAGAAAGATATGAAAAAGATAGTATATGTTTTTGCAGCGGCTGCACTTCTGCTAATGCCTTCCTGCCAGCAGTTCGAGCCCGAAATCTTCGACGAATCGGCTGCAGAGCGTGCCAATTCTTTCCTCGCGGATATACGTGAGACTTTGGTCGCAGAGCAGTACGGCTGGACCCTGGATTATTATCCCAAGAAGGATTTTGCAGGTACGACCTATGCGCTTAAATTCACATCGCAGCAGGTTACCGCCATTCACGAAAGCGCCCCTTCGGTGAGCGAAACATCGACCTATGCGCTTAAATACGACAACGCCTCCGTCCTGTCGTTCGATACTTACAATTCCATACTTCACAAGTATGCAACGCCTAACAGCGCAGAGTATCAGGCAAAGGGAGGAGACTTTGAGTTCGAGATCCGTGGTTTCAACAAGGAAACTAAGGAAATCAAGCTTGTAGGTAAGCGTTCCCGCTGTGTCTGTACTCTCAGACCTCTCAAGAAGGAAGCCAAAGATTATCTTAGCGTGATAAAGGGGCTAGAACCAGCTCTCCCTGCCGCTTTCAAAGGTACGGTGGCCGATAGTGTCATGGTAGGATTTCTCGATGCCGGTATCCGTACCTTGTCTTTTGCGGGGGAAGGGTCCGGTGAGTATGAGGATGTCCGTTATGTCGTCACAGACAAGGGTATACGCTTTATGACGCCCTTTACCTTCAACGGCGTTACCTTCTCCGAGTTCATTCCCGATGAATCTGGAGAACATTTCGCCGGTGGCGATATTTCCTTCGAAAAGGTTTACCCGGAAGGATGGATTTCCTACGAGAAATTCAAGGGTAATTACACTCTCACCCATAAAGATGGCTCTTTCCAGGTGGCTCTTGAAGCCGATGAAACTGGAACAGGTTTCTACATGACCGGACTTAGCAGCGAGTGGAAACTTCCTGTACGCTATAATTCCGGAAGGGGTATCCTTGCTTTCAATGTCCAAAGACTCGGAGGCAATAATACACATCAGTTCTGGTTCTGCGCCCTTGATGCCGGAGCCAAGCAGTTTACTTGGTCGACCGATGCCGGAATGATTTCGGAAGCAGATAATGCCGATCTCGATGAGTTCACCATCACTTTCGTAAATGACGGTAAATATACCAGTGTGGTTTGGGCTTCGTTCTATATAACCGCGTTTTCGGGTGAGCCTAGCTCAGATTCTTACGATTCCGCCGGACTTCCCAGATCCTGGTATTTCGTCAATGGAAGTTCATACCTTAAGGGTCCTATCACTATCAAAAAAATTGCAGAGTAAGAGATTATGAAAAATATACTGTACATAATAATGGCTATTGCAGCCTCTGCTCTGTTTTTCTCTTGCGAGACGGAGCAACCTACCGGAGAGAAGTACGCCGCCGCACCCGAAGTGGAGATCGTTGCCAAAGACGATGTCTTCGCCGCCGAGGGCGGTACGGGAAAGATCGAGGTAAAAGCCTATGCGCCTGTATCCGCTAAGGTCACAGGCTCCTGGCTGGCCGCTACCGTGACTGGCGACGTAATCAATCTTACCGCCGAGGCTAACGATTCGATCGAGTCCCGCTATGCTATTCTCGACATCAGCTCAGGAAACGCCGCGTCTTCGCTTACCATCACTCAGTTCGGATTGACCTCTGACTATATGTGGGAGGAATCCTATGATTTCGCTTACGGCGGAGGTTCGGTTTCGCTGCCCTACAGCGGAAGCGGTGTGGCGCACATTTCAATAATCGAAGGGAGTGAATGGATCAGCACCGATGTTGCCGATGGCAAATTCATCATCAGTGCAAAAGTCAATTTCTACAAGGCTGCCCGAGAAGGTAAGGTTAGCTTTGCCGTAGGCAAGAAGGCCGCCGTGGAAGTCGGAGTCAAGCAGGCCGGCAATCCTGCCGGACTTAACCCCGGTGATCCCGAACCTCGCGAGTTCACCGTCGTGGACGCATGGGCTCCTTACTACGAGCAGTCCGAAACCGATTTGTCCAAGGGTACTGCCGGTGTAGTTGCAGCCGAAGGTTCTTCCGCAGGCCGCTACTTCATCAAGGTCGTTCCTGCTGGCGAATACGATGCCGTAGGCGATCAATTCACCTTCCTTAATTCTAAGGCTCTTGGATGGGCAGCCGAGAATCCTACTGTCTGCGAGGATACCGATTCTTACGAAATCGATGCCCTTGCGTCCGGCAAGTACTATGTGTATGCCATAGGTGTCAACAGCAAGGGTGCTATAAACTATAAGTACGCGGTTGCCGCTATTGATGTGATTAAGAAGCTTTCTCCTTACGAGAAGTTCCTGGGTACCTGGTCGTTCCCTCGTGGCGGAACCTCCGACACTTGGACCGTTACTGAGAAAGAGCCCGGTAAGAGTTACTACATTACCGGCATCGATGCCAAGGACGAAAACGTTAAGGTCGTGGCTGACTTCAATGCCGCAGACGGCACCGTTACTGTCAAGGCACAAACCGATATCGGCCAGAGCACTGTCAATACCAACGAAGGCGAACTCACCGGCGACTGCTCCTTGCTTGGTAAGATTAACTGTGATGGCACTATCTACCGTATTAACGGTACCTATGTTATTTTCACTGTTACCTTCAATGAGGATGCTTCCTCTGCAGAACTTACCCCTGGTAAGGTTAACATCCCCAGTCTCGGTGGAGAGTTTACTCTCATAGGTTTTGCCATCTTTACTAAGGTGGGCGATAAAATGTATTCCCTTGTTACTGGTTCCGAACTGCCTAACACCATTACCAATCTCTCGCGCGGAGAAGGCTCCGGCGGTGGCGGCGGTGGCGGCGGTGGAGAGACCACCGGCTACAACGCTTGGCTCGGCACCTGGAATGCGGGTAATGCCAGATTTACCATTTCGCAAAAGACAGCAGGTTCCACCTACACCGTTTCCGGCCTTGAGGATGACATAGAGTTCGAGGCTCGTTATGCCAACGGCAAACTCGAGTTCTTCTATCAGGTCATTGCTACCAGCGGAACACAGGAACTGTGCCTCTACGGAATCGATGACGATGGCGATGGCTATATCGTCACAGGTGACCCTGCCAATGACGGATGGCTGGCTACGGCTACGCTCAATTCGGCCGGGACCTCCGCCAACCTTGTCGGCGCCGAATTCGATGCCGTTTACTCGGGTACGACCTATCACGAACGCATAGTTACCATGCAACTGCTTGTCTATGATGATTCAGACGGTAAGTTCTACTATGTTTCCGATAACCCGACGCCGATCGATATGCC
>JAILMV010000207.1 GCA_024692185.1 Bacteroidales bacterium
ATATGGAGGCAGTGGATATCGAGCAGCTGGATTCCTTCAAGGCCGGCGTGCTTTTCGCCCAGACCGAAGGCATCATCCCCGCACCTGAATCCTGCCACGCTATCGCAGCCACCATCAACGAGGCTCTCAAGTGCAAGGAAAGCGGCGAGGCAAAGACCATACTCTTCAACCTCTCTGGTCATGGTTTAGTGGATATGAGTGCCTACGACAGCTATTTCTCCGGTGAAATGCAGAATTATCACGTTTCCAAGGAGGAACTTGCCAAGTTCATCAAGAGTGCAGACGAGCTGAACCAATAAGCTTAAACAATAAACAATACTTAAAACGAGAACCCGCGGCTATCACTAGTGGCGGGTTCTCATTTGATATAATCACTTTAAGTTTAGGTTCAATAGCGGGTTATAACCCCTGTAACAATGTTGTTATAAAGCTTGTCTTATTTTTTCCGAATGCAAATATGCATTGTTTTTACATACTGGAAAACAAAAAGTGATTAGTGACGGACGATAGTGACGAAAATGCCGATTTATAGATTAAAATCGAATTATAGTGACGAAATCAATATATTTATTATATTTGTCACTGCTTAAATTGTGACATAATATGCATACACTTCCGAAGAATTTCTTCAATTGGAGCACGACGGTCCTCTATATGACCGTTTGCCCGGTATTTTTCTTCGTTTTCGTACTGGTTTACGAGCCCTTGCGCCTGCGTCCTTACCTTGATATGGGTCGCGACCTCTATGCTATGAACCTGGCCATCTGTTTCAGCATCTCCCTGGTGGTGATATCTGGGCTCCGTGTCGCCTTCCATTATATGAAGAATGCCAGGCACCTCACCTGGGCTCATTTCATAGTATGGTGCATGTTCGAAGTCCTGGTGGCAAGCATGTTCATGTCGCTGTATCTAGGCCTTATGAGCAGGGATCTACCTTTCCTGTCCGTACTTTTGACCTGCGTGGGCTTCAGCTACCTTATATTCATCATTCCTTATGTGGTGTTGACCTTGGCTTTCACGATAGGCTCCCATCGCGAAAGGGAAAAGATGCTGATGGCAAGGGACGAGGAAGATAATTCCCTGATCCGTTTCATGGATATCTACCAGCGGCCGAAACTCATAATATCTCCTTCCGCCGTACTCTACATCGAAGCCAGGGAGAATTACGTGATGATACATTATATGGAAGGGGGCCGACAGAAGGAATTCGAACTCAGGGCTACAATGAGCTCCCTGGAAGAAGTTGCCGCCCGTTATTCCTTTGTCCGCTGCCAGAGGTCTTTCTACGTGAATCCTGCCCACGTGACTGTCTTGCGCAAGGAAACCGGCGGACTTATCTTCGCCGAGCTGGACATTCCCGGCCTGCCCAGCATACCGGTGTCCAAACGCTACTACGAGGAGCTCTCTAAATTGCTTTGAAATAATCCAGGAGTATGTCCCTGGTCCGGCGGTTGATGGAGAAATCTTCCGCCTTGCCGCCTTGTGCGGAGCTGATTCCGCCGCAGATATCCACGGCTACAAGATTTTTCCCGCGGATAGCTTCTTCCACCTGGTCCAGAAGCATCTGCAGGGTAGCGCTGCCCTGGTTCCAGTTCGTCCTGGCATAGTCAGTTGACAGATAATCCAGGTCTATGCTGAGGTAGATATTGTCGGAATCCGGAACCAGCAGGGGATTGTTCCTCCTCGAATGGGCTACCCAGCTGCCGCAGGAGAGAATGCCTCCGCCAAAAGCGGGTTCCTGGTCATCGGCATGGTTGTCGAACAGTATCATCCTGGTCTCCTGATCCAGACGGCGCATCCAAATGTCGCTCAGATAATGATAATCGCCTCCGTCGATCCAGTGTACTGCATTGAGTGGCAAATCCTTGAACGTACGGACTATGACGGCCTCCGCTTCAGCCTCGCAATAGCAACAGGTCCCTTCGAGTTTCCTTAGGTCGCAGACGGGGACTCCTTCCGGCGCCCAGCCTTCGTCGGAATACATGTTGCTCATTTGAATCAAAAGCGAATCCATATTTTCAAAATTAGGAAAAATCGAAAAAAAATCCTAATTTTGCATGATTCAGTTTTAGTTTATGGTTCCGGAGACGCGATATCCTTTAGATCCTGAAAAGGTCTATTTCTCGATGGATGAGCTAACGCTCGACACCGAGGAAGGAGCCAAGACACTCAAGATGGGATACTGGATTGCAGTCGATCCCATCCGCATCCACAAGCTTATAGTAAAGGAAAAATGTCTCAAGGTCGATGAGATGGAAGTCCTGCGTCCCCTTGAGAGCAAACTCCGCAAGGCCGACCCCGACTATTACAAACGTTTCGTCGGTCTAAAGCTGGTCATCGACTATCCTGGCTACAGCACCGGCATCGTCGCCAGCATTCCTTTCGAAAACGACCCTATAGGATTCTACAAATGGTGGCGCAAGGGAGGCCACGAGGATAAAGTCTATCTCTCCCTGGGCCGTCAGATACAGCTTTTCCAGAAGGTGGCCATGATGGATCCGAAGATGATCCTGAAGAAAGATCTGGAACTTCTCAAGCACTGATTTTTTTTCTATGCAGCTATTGGTAGTATCCTTTTTAATGGCTAACTTGGTGGTCAATTATGGATAACCAATACAAACTAACCTGCCTCCACGGCGAGCATCTCGCTCTCGGAGCAAAAATGAGCCCTTTCGCTGGCTTTGACATGCCCATCCAATACAGTTCCATCACCGAGGAACACAATGCCGTGCGCAATCGCGCTGGCATCTTCGATGTTTCCCATATGGGCGAGGTATTCATCAACGGTCCCCAGGCGGAGGAATTCGTGAACCATATCTTCACGAACGATGTCCGCGGAATGGAGCCCGGGCAGATTCTCTACGGAATGATGCTCTATCCTGACGGAGGAACCGTCGATGACCTTCTCGTATATAAAGAATACGAAGAGAATGCCTTCCTCCTGGTTGTCAATGCCGCAAATATCGACAAAGATTATGAATGGATGCTCCGTAACGCCGAAGGCTATGAGGTAGGAATACTGAATGATTCCGACAACTGGGGCCAGGTGGCAGTCCAGGGGCCCGCATCCGAGGAATTCGTGTCCAAGGTGTTGGGTATGGACCTTTCCGGGCTGAAGTTCTACCATTTCTATGATTTCGCTCTCTACGGCAGCCGTGCGATCGTCAGCCGTACCGGTTATACCGGCGAGGACGGTTTCGAAATCTATGCGACCCCCGATGCCATAGTCGATCTCTGGAAGACCTTCCTTTCTGCGGGCGTTGTGCCTTGCGGCCTGGGCTGCAGGGATACCCTCCGTTTCGAAGCCGGCCTTCCTCTTTATGGAGATGAACTCAGCGCGGACATATCTCCCGTAATGGCCGGCCTGTCCATGTTCTGCAAGCTGGACAAGGATGAATTCATAGGAAAGGATGCTCTCGTGGCGCAGAAGGCCGGGGGAGTACAGCGCAAGCTGGTCGGTATAGAGATTGCCGACAGGGCCATTCCCCGCGCTGGTTATCCCGTCGAACTTCCGGATGGAACGGAAGTGGGCGTAGTCACTACCGGTTATCATTCGATCTCCCTGGACAAGAGCATCTGCTTTGCCCTAGTGGATTCGGCATATTCACCCCTCGGAACCCCTCTGAACATCAGGATACGCCATAAAGTATTCCCCGGAGAGGTCGTCAAGAAAAGATTTTACCAGACCAATTATAAAAAATGAGCAAGATTTTAGAAGAACTCCTTTACAGTGAGTCCCACGAGTGGGTCAAAGTTGACGGCAACATCGCCATCATCGGTGTCAGCGATTTCGCACAGCAGGAAATGGGCGACATTACCTATGTTGACGCTCCCGCAGAAGGGGACAGCGTAGGCAAAGGCGAGGATTTCGGTGCTCTCGAGAGCGTCAAGGCCTCCAGCGAGCTTTATTCCCCCGTCAGCGGCGAAGTAGTAGCCGTTAACGAAGAACTCGAGGACAAGCCTGAACTTATCAACGAGGATCCTTACGGAGCTTGGATCATCAAGGTCAAGATGAACGATGAATCCGAGCTTGACTCTCTCCTCTCCGCTGCTGCTTACGCCGAGGTAGCCAAGTAAGATATGGGCAATTTCGCATATTTCCCTCATACGGAAGATGATATCCGCGTGATGCTGGAGAGAATTGGCGCCCGTTCCCTGGACGAGCTCTACTCCGACGTCCCTGCGGATTTCATCTATAATAAAGAGTACGATCTCCCGGATGCTCTCAGCGAGCAGGAGGTCCGCGACTTCTTCGAGAAGCTCGGCAAAGAAAACACTCAGCTGAAAGTGTTTGCAGGCCAGGGCGCATATGACCATTATGTTCCCTCGGTGATTCCCTACATTACTTCCCGTTCCGAGTTCCTTACCGCCTATACTCCATACCAGTGCGAGATTTCGCAGGGTACTCTCCGCTACATCTTCGAGTGGCAGTCCATGATTTGCCGCCTCACCGGTATGGATGTTTCCAACGCCTCCATGTACGACGGCCCTTCAGCCGCTGCAGAAGCGCTCAGGATGGCCGTTGCTTGCACCCGCAAGCGTAATAAGGTAGTGGTCTCCACGAAGCTTATGCAGAACGTGCTGGATGTGGTAAAGAGCTATCTGAAATACCCTGACATCGAGGTAGTATATGCCTGGGATGTGCTGGAAGAACTTGGCCCGGACGTTGCCGGCGTCATAGTCCCTTCCATCTGCCGCCACGGCATCATCCAGGACCTCAGCGGCATGGCCGACGCGGTACATGCAGCCGGCGCCCTGCTGATAGAATACTGCGATCCTTCCGCCCTCGCGGTGCTGAAGACCCCTGCCGAATGGGGCGCAGACATCGCCGTAGGCGACGGTCAGTCCCTCGGTATCCCTCTCTGCTATGGCGGCCCTTATGTGGGTTTCCTTGCCTGCAAGAGTGAATATATGCGCAAGCTGCCCGGCCGTATAGTAGGCCAGGCTAACGATGCTGACGGAAAGCGTTGCTTCGTGCTGACCCTCCAGGCCCGCGAACAGCATATCCGCCGCGAAAAAGCCACCTCGAACATCTGCTCCAATCAGAGTCTGATGGCTCTCTGGGTGACTGTGTATCTCTCGCTTATGGGTCCTGAAGGCCTACGCAAGGTGAATGAACTCTCCTGCGCCGGCGCCCATTATCTCTACGACGAACTCCTCAAGACCGGCCGTTTCGAAGAAGCTTTCCCGGGCCGTCCTTTCCTCAAGGAGTTCTGCCTGAAGTCCCTCGTGCCGGTAGATGTCCTGCAGCAGAAGTTGCTGGATGCCGGTTTCTTCGGTGCTCTCGAGTTGGATGGGTATGTTACTTTCTGTGTTACGGAGAGGCGTACCAAGGAGGAGATTGATGCTTTGGTTGGCGTTATTAAGGAGATTGCGTTATGAGATACTACGATAAACTGATTTTCGAACTCAGTCATCCCGGCCGGACTGGTTTTTCCCTGCCGGCATCGTTTGACGCGTCTGCGCGGACGAACCTCTGCTCGCCAAAAAAAAGGCTCGCAGTAGCTTCGTCCGTCTCCGACGCAGTTCCAACCAAGCTGTTAAGAGAATCTGCTCTGGATCTTCCGGAGGTGAGCGAGGTTGATGTGGTAAGGCATTACACCAACCTGAGCCAGATGAACTTCGGCGTGGATACAGGTTTCTATCCATTGGGATCGTGTACCATGAAGTACAACCCTAAAATCAACGAAGAAATCGCCTCCCACCCGCTGTTCTCCGGCCTGCATCCCCTGCAGCCCGCAGCCACCGTCAAAGGTGCCCAAGCCGTTATCGACGGCCTTGATGCAGCCTTGGCGGCAATTACCGGAATGAAGCACTTCACCTTCCTGCCCTGCGCCGGTGCACACGGCGAACTCACCGGCCTGATGCTGATGAGAGAGTACCATATGGCCCGCAATGACGCAGCCCGCACCAAGGTCATAGTTCCCGATAGCGCTCACGGCACCAATCCTGCCTCTGCAGCGGTCTGCGGCCTCCAGATAGTGGAAGTCAAGTCCGGCGCCGATGGCCTCGTGGACGTGGAATCCCTGAAACCTCTCCTCGGACCGGACATCGCAGGTATAATGATGACCAACCCCAACACCCTCGGACTCTTCGAGCGCCAGATAGGGGAGATTGCCAAACTCGTACACGACTGCGGCGGCCTTCTCTACTACGACGGTGCAAATATGAATCCTCTTCTCGGAAAGGTACGTCCCGGGGATATGGGCTTCGACATCATGCACCTAAATCTCCACAAGACCTTCTCCACCCCTCACGGCGGAGGCGGTCCCGGAAGCGGCCCCGTCGGCGTCGGAGAAAGGGTTCTGCCTTATCTGAGGGAACCCCGCACCTCCGGCTTCCACGGCAATTTCGGAGTGATGCTGCGCGCCTATGCCTACATACTCATGCTCGGCAAACAGAACGTGAAGATGGCAGGACCTCTTGCCACCCTCTCCGCCAACTATATCAAGGAATCCCTCAAGGACTGCTACAAACTTCCCATACCCAGCATCTGCAAACATGAGTTCGTATTCGACGGTCTCATTAACGACGGTGCCTGCGAGGGGAAGGCCGGGGCCACCACCCTGGACGTGGCCAAGAGACTCCTCGATTATGGCTTCCACGCACCCACGATCTACTTCCCCCTGCTCTTCCATCAGGCCCTGATGATAGAACCTACCGAGACCGAATCCCTCGAGACCTTGGACGAGTTCATTGCAGTGATGAAGAAGATCGCGGCAGAAGCAGCCGAAGACCCGGATATCCTTCACAGAGCGCCTCACAACGCACCTATCGGCAGGCCGGACGAGACAGCTGCAGCACGTAATCCCATACTTAAAGCTTGACAGATATGCTGAAACCAGGAGACAAGATGCCTTCCTTCGAGGTTATGGACCAGGACGGCAATATGGTGAAATCGTCGGATTTCATCGGCAATGGCAAAAAGACCATCATCTACTTCTATCCGAAAGACAACACTTCCGGCTGTACTGCCGAGGCCTGTTCTTTCAGGGACAATTATGCCGAACTGAGTGCAGCCGGTTATAATGTAGTAGGTGTCAGCAAGGACAGCAGCAAGTCCCATACCGGCTTCAGGGCCAAGTATGAGCTGCCTTTCCGCCTCCTGGCGGACACATCCCTCAAGATGCTCCAGGACTTCGGTGCCTGGGGAGAGAAGAAGATGTATGGCAAATCGGTGATGGGAACTCTCCGCCGCACCTTCATCTTTGACGAGAACGGCATTCTGGAACGTGTTATCGAGAAGGTGGACACCAAGAATGCCGCAGCCCAGATTCTCGGCTAGATATGCGTGCTGTTATCCAGAGGGTTTCGGAGGCCTCTGTCAAGATTGACGGAAAGCTTGTCTCTTCCATAGGCAAGGGGCTTCTGGTTCTCCTCGGGGTAGGACATCAGGATAATGAAGAAGATATCGCATGGCTGGTGAAGAAGATCGCCGGCCTGCGTATCTTCGATGATGAAGCCGGGGTGATGAACCTCAGCGTGACGGAGATTGGGGGAGAGGCGCTTGTGGTCAGCCAGTTTACTCTGATGGCATCTACCAAGAAAGGCAACAGACCCTCCTATATCGGCGCTGCAGGCCACGAACTGGCCATTCCCTTATATGAATCCTTCTGTGCCGCCCTGTCGGCTGCAATAGGCCGTAAAGTGGCAACAGGGGAGTTCGGTGCCGACATGAAGGTGTCCCTGGTAAACGATGGACCCGTCACCATCTGCATCGATAGCAAAAACAAAGAATGATGTTCAAGGTCAGCGATATCATCAATACTCCGCCCAAAGAGTTTTCATCCGAGCTTCAGAAAGCTGTGTACGATGCTTTCGAGGCCCAGGGAATCACTTTCGGCCGGGTAGATACCGACCCGGGGCTGACCATGGAGGATTGCCAGCATATCGATGCCAAGATAGGCGTCCACATAGTCAAGACCATCTTCCTTTGCAACAGGCAGCAGACCGAGTTCTATCTATACGTCACTACGGACGACAAGCCCTTCGTGACCCGCGAATTCTGTTCTGCGCTCGGCATTCCCAGGGTTTCCTTCGCACCTGCGGATAAATTATGGGAACTGACAGGAGTCCTGGTAGGAGCTACTACCATACTCAGCGCCGTACTGCCCCAGTCTGCAGGGGTTCATCTGATTATGGACAAGGCTGTTGCCGAGGCGGAGGAATTCGCCTGTACGGACGGGACTGCTACTTGTTTCGTGAAGATACGTACCCGGGACCTGTTGGAGAAGTACATCCCGGCTTCCGGGCATTCGCTCAGCCTTATATAGCTTCTATAGAAAGGACTGTCAGGACCTTCCCTTCTACTTTGAATCGGACGTTGTGTCCGGCGAAACTCAGGCCGTAGATGCGGTCCGGATCGTCGTGGTATGCCGGTCTCGGGTCCTGCGCCAGAATCTCCTCCAGCTGCTGCATTTCGGCTTCGGGCAGCAGCCCGGAAGCAAGCTTCACCTGAAGAAGGGAGGGGGCGGCCGAAGCAAAGCCTGAACGGACTCCGGGATGGGAGTCGGCATATTCTACATAGGGCTTGACATCGTAGATGGGCGTGCCGTCCACCAGGTCGGCCCCGAGAACGGAAATATGCCCTGCAGTTGCATCTATCGAGGATATCCGAACAGATGAAAGCCCCAAGGGATTGGGCCTGTAGGGCGAACGGGTGGCAAAGACGCCCATCTTTTCGTTCCCGCCAAGCCGAGGAGGCCTAACCTTGGAAGAGGCGGCAGCATCCGGATTGTTCAGGTTGAAGGACCAGATCAACCAGATATAGTCGAAACCATCCAGGCCGTCAAGCATGGCGGGCTCGTATCCTTCGCAGAATTCCACGACTCCAGGGAGATCCGGCACCAAACCCGCCTGACGCGGAGTGCCGAACTTCTCCTTGAGAGGAGAGCGGAAGTATGCGATGGGCTTAATTTCCATAATTGTCCATTTCTGCCTTGTAGGCCCTGAACAATGAATCCAGTGCGGGCAGATTCTCTTTCTTGATAGGTTCTGCGGAAGGGGATTCCAGCTTAAGTGGGTCGATGGGGGTTCCGTTCTTCCATACGCGGAAGTCCAGATGAGGGCCGGTGGCAGTGCCTGTCATTCCCACATAACCGATGGTCTGGCCCTGCTGTACGCGGGTTCCGGCCTTGATTCCCTTCGCGAAGCTGCGAAGATGCAGATAGCCTGTGGTATAGACGCTGTTGTGGCGAATCTTTATCATATTGCCGGCTCCGCCCTTACCCCAGCCTGCGGAAAGCACTACGCC
>JAILMV010000001.1 GCA_024692185.1 Bacteroidales bacterium
GAGTACAAGATAGAGGTCGGCAGCAAGGCTGCGATGGTGACCGCATCCGGCCTCAACGGCTTCATCTATGCCATCAACACCATAAGGCAGATGATCCCTGAGGGAGAGTGGAGCATCCCCTGCTGCACCATCCAGGACAAGCCGCGCTTCGGCTACAGGGGCATCGAGCTCGACTGCGCCCGCCACTTCTACAGCGTAGATGAGGTCAAGCGTCTGCTGGATGTGATGAGTCTCTACAAACTCAACCGTTTCCACTGGCATCTGACCGAAGATCAGGGCTGGAGGATAGAGATAAAGAAGTATCCCTATCTGACCGAGATAGGCGCATTCCGCAGCGGAACCCAGCAGACCAACGATAACAGCGTGAACGACGGCAAGCGTTACGGTGGGTACTATACCCAGGACCAGATTCGCGAGGTGGTGGCCTACGCCGCCAAGAAGGGCATCACCATCATCCCCGAGATCGACCTTCCCGGCCACATGCTGGCCGCAATGGCCTCCTACCCCTGGCTGGGCTGCAGCGGCGGTCCCTACTCCGTATGGACCCGCTGGGGTGTATCCGAGCAGGTTCTCTGCGTGGGCAAGGAATCTACCTTCGAATTCCTCTTCGGAGTGCTGGACGAGCTTTGCGAGCTCTTCCCCAGCGAATATATACATATCGGCGGAGATGAATGCCCCAAGAAGGAATGGGCCAAGTGCCCTGCCTGCCAGGCGAAGATAGCCGAGCTGGGGCTGAAGGACGACGAGCACGCCAGCAAGGAGCAGCGCCTGCAGAATTATGTTACCAAGCGCGTGCAGGACTACCTCGCCGGAAAGGGCCGCAAGATTATCGGCTGGGACGAGATCCTCGAGGGCGAACTGGCAGAAGGTGCCACGGTGATGAGCTGGAGAGGCACCAAGGGAGGAATCAAGGCCTCCAACGCCGGTTTCGACGTGATAATGTCGCCCACCAACTACTGCTATTTCGACTTCCGTCAGGGGAACGAGCCCAAGGATATGGAGATAGGGGCTAAATACACCCGCAAGGGCCAGATTTATCACGCCAAGAACCTATATGGCTTCGACCCTCTGGCAGGGCTGGACGACAAGGCTGCAGCCCACATCCTGGGAGTGCAGGGCAACATCTGGACCGAGTTCATCCACAACGAGGAAGAACTGCACTACATGCTGATCCCGCGCCTGCAGGCACTAAGCGAGGTGCAGTGGTGCGCCCCGGAAAAGCGCAGTTACGACAACTTTGTCCGGAAGATGGACGCCCGTCATTTCAAGATGATGGACGCCCTCGGATATGGTTATCGTCCGGGACTCTAAGGGACCGGTACTATCAGATAGAAAGTACGTTAAGTACGGAGATCAGTTCCTCTGGAATGGGTTTGTCCATCTTGACTGCGCGGGAGATGGGCACATAGACTATCTCGTCGTTCTTGATTCCTATCATTATGTTGCGCTGTCCTTCGAGGAGGGCGTTGATTGCAGCGTAGCCCATCCTGGATGCCAGGATACGGTCGTATGCTGAAGGCATGCCGCCGCGCTGCAGATGGCCGAGTATGGTGACGCGTGCGTCGAACTGAGGGAATTCATTCTTGATACGCTCGGCATAGTACAATGCCCCGCCGACTCCATCCTTCTGAGCCTCGCTCACCAGCACGATTGCGCTGTTCTTCGACTTGCGCTTTCCCCTTTCGATGAACTCTGCCAGCTGGTCCACATCCGTCTTTCCCTCGGGGATGATGGCGGCCTCGGCTCCGGAAGCGATGGCGCTGTTCTGGGCGAGGAAGCCTGCGTCGCGGCCCATTACTTCGATGAAGAAGATACGGTCGTGGGAGTTGGCGGTATCGCGTATCTTATCGACACATTGGACAATGGTGTTCAGGGCGCTGTCGTAGCCTATGGTGGAGTCCGTGCCATAAAGATCGTTGTCGATGGTTCCGGGAAGGCCGATTATGGGGATGTCATATTCCCTGGCAAAGAGCTGTGCTCCGGTGAGGGAGCCGTTGCCTCCGATAACTATCAGGGCATCTATGCCGGCTTCTACCATATTCTCGTAAGCCTTGCGGCGGCCTTCGTCGGAAAGGAAGGCCTTGGATCGGGCGGTCTTAAGGATGGTTCCTCCGCGCTGTATGGTGTTGGACACCGAGGCCGAAGAGAAGTTCACGAACTCCTTGTCGATCAGGCCCTGATACCCTCGCATCACGCCGATTACGTTCATATCGTTGAAACGGGCTGTCCTGGTGACGGCACGGATTGCCGCATTCATGCCCGGTGCGTCTCCTCCGGAAGTGAGCACGCCTATGGTTTTGATTTTCCTTTCCATCGTATTAAGTGAATAATGTACAAAAATAACAAAAATATGATGAGGCTGGATAAGGCGTTGCGGGAAGAGCTCCGATTTAAAGAATGAAAAATAAACCCATTTTCTTAAAAATCAATGATATACGCGACTTGAAAAGGGTTTTTTAGGGCCATTTTAATGAGATGAACCGCTCTCGTTTCACAACGAAAGCGGTTCGCAATTCTAACCTAAAATTTAACCTATGAAAAAACTATTCGTTAAATTTTCATTCCAAATATCGTGCCAAAATAATTGCTTATTTAGCTTTTATGCTGACTATTTTTACCTGTGCTACAGGGCGGTCACGACGGTCGGTTTCGACGGCTGCGATCTTGTCGATAACATCCAATCCCTCAACAGTTTCGCCGAATACGGTGTACTCTCCGTCGAGCTGTGAGCAGGTCTGTGCGTTCTGCACGATGTAGAACTGGGAGCCGGAAGACTCCTTCATTGGATTGGCTGCATCGCCGCGTCTGGCGGCTGCTATAGCGCCTTTCTTATGCACATACTCGGGCACGAACTCTGCCGGCACGGTATAGCCGGGGCCACCTGTTCCGAAGCGGTCGGCATTTGCAGGATCCTTGGTCAGAGGGTCTCCGCCCTGGATCATGAAGCCATTTATGACGCGATGGAAGAGCAGTCCGTCATAGAAGCCAGAAAGTGCCAGCTTGGCGAAGTTCTCCCTATGCTTGGGGGTGTTCTTGTAAAGTTTGATTGTGATGGTACCGTAGTTGGTCACCATATCGAAGAGAGGTTCTTCGGCCAGATCAGAGAATTTCTTTTCCACTTTGATTGAATCTTGTTTTGCTTGTTCGACTACAGCAGCCTGCTCTGCGGCCTGCTGTTCGGCCTCGGCAGCTGCCTTTTTCTTGTTCCCGCAGGAAGCGGCCAGGAGCGCGAGCACTGCCACGCTGATGGCAAGTATCAGTGTCTTCTTCATATTATTCTATCACTTGTTGTTTACGTTTCCAGTTGAGTACGGGGAGCATGAAGGAGATGACTGCCGCTCCGAGCCAGAACCAGCTCACATAGGTGTAGTCATGTACCATGGCTCCGTTTGCACCCTCGATGATGTGGCCATCCAGCAGGAAACCGGTAATCACGTTCTGCAGACCTGCGGCGGCATAGGATGCCATACCCACGATTCCGAGGGCGGCTCCGGTTGCCTGACGGGGAACGAGATCCACTGCCATAAGGCCGCCGAGAAAGCTGATCAGCACGCCGATGGCTATTCCGAAGAGCACCATTGCAAGCACGTTGATCCACTTGGAAGGGCCTCCGAAGAGGAAGAGTGCCAGAGCTATTGCCTCCAGGATACCGGCCACGAAAGCAGGATACTTCCTATCTCCCTTGAACACTGCATCCGACAGCCAGCCGGACACCACGGTACCGATGATGCCGAAGATGGGATTGATGCCGATTATGGCGGCAGCCTGACCCAGTTCGTAACCCTTGGCCTCCTGCAGGAAGATGGTTCCCCACTCGTTGATGGCATAGCGGCTCATATACATGAAGGCGCTGGCGATGGCGAGAATCCAGACACCGGGATTGCGGACCACGGCGGCCTGCATCTTCTTGGTCTGGGCCCTCTTCTGCTCAGGGCTGAGTTCATCTTTCTCCTCAGCCTCACCGGCAAGCACCTCGATAGGAGGCAGGCCCTTGGCCTCGGTGGAATCGTGGAGGAAGAAGATTATGATGATTATGCCCAGCACGCCGGCAAGGGCGGCGCCGAAGAAGCCCCACATCCATCCGAAGGTAGCGACGAGCATACCCACGAACACGAAGGAGAGGCCTTCGCCGATGTTGTGCGAAGAACTGAAGAAGCCATAGAAGGTGCCTCGTATGCGCAGGGGAAACCAGCGCGAAAGGGCGATGATGGCCGGCGGAGCACCCATGGACTGGGCCCA
>JAILMV010000089.1 GCA_024692185.1 Bacteroidales bacterium
TTACCTTCGTGGTAATGGCTTGGCTCTCCGCCAAGATCTACAAGGCCGGCATCCTGATGTTCGGCAAGAAATCCACCTGGGCTGATCTTTGGAAATGGTTAAAACAAAAATAATTCTGCTATCTGCGGTGCTGCTGCTCTGTTCTTGTTCCCATTCCTTCAAGTGGGAGAAGTTCAGTATGGACGGGCACCGTACCGCAGTTACAGTGCCTAATGCCACGAATGTCGCCGAGGCACTGGGGAGCGTTTCCGACGGGGTATATACTGCTCCGAACGGAAAGGTATTCAAAGAGGGCGCTACCCCTAAGGTGGCGTCCCTGCTCATTGATGTACAGCCTGCTATGGCCCGCCTGAAGGAGGTGGTCGCCTACGCACCGGAAGCACTTATCAAGAATCGTCCGGAAAGTACGCTGAGCAATTTCATCGTGGACCGTCTGTTCGCGGACGTGGCTGCCCTTGTGGAGCCTGGCGGACGCAAGGTGGACGTGGCCATTACCAATATGGGCGGCATACGCGTGGATCTTGCAGCCGGGGACATCCTGCTGGATGACCTGGTGTCCATGCTTCCTTTCCGCAACTATCTATGCTATGTGCAGATTCCCGGTACCGAACTCCGTCATGCCTTCGAATATATGGCAGAGAGCGGGGTGCAGTGCATTTCCGGAGCGCGCATAGTAGTCAAAGACAAGAAGCTTGTGAGTGCCGAGGTCGGCGGGGAAGCCCTGGATGACGAGCGCCTCTACGGAGTTGCGACCATCGACTTCCTGCTCGACGGCGGCGACGGTTTCAAGCTTGCCCGCGGGGCCAAGGATTATATGATGACCGATATCAAGATCGGAGATGCCATACTTGCCGACGTGCGGGCCCTGACCGCCGAGGGTAAGCCTCTGGAGTATTTCACCGACGGTCGTGTCTTGATTCAGGAGGACTAGCCATGAAGAAGATTTTTATAGCCTTAGCCTTGTGCCTGGCCGCAGTGGCCTGCCAGCCCCGCCTGGTGATTATCCACACCAACGATACCCACAGTCATCTGGATCCCGTCCGCGGGGGAGAGCGGGATGGCCTGGGAGGAGTGATCGAGCGCGCTGCTTTCGTGGACAGCATCCGCGCCAAGTATTCCTCCGACAAGGTCCTGCTTCTGCATGCCGGCGACTTCAACCAGGGAACATCCTATTACAGCGAACTGGGCGGTTCCATCGAACCTAAGATGGTAAATGCCTTGGCTTACGATTGCATCACCCTCGGAAACCACGAGCTGGACGATGGTATCGAGAGCTTGGCCGAGCGCCTGAGCAAGATAGAATGCCCCGTGGTCTGTGCGAATTGCGAATTTCCGGAAATCCTGCAGCAGTACGTCAGCCCTACGGCCATCATAGAGCGTGGAGGCATGCGTATCGGCATTATAGGTATGGAATCCGACATCGCCACAATGGTTGCCGCTCCTACGGCCCAGCGCATCAGGCAGCTGGACAATGTGGAGGTCGTCAACAAGTGGGCAGAGAAGCTCCGCAAGGAGGATAAGTGCAAGTTCGTGATACTTCTCAGCCATCTCGGCTACGGAGAGGATCAGGCGATTGTGCCCCAGATCAGCGGCGTGGACCTCGTCATAGGCGGCCATAGCCATACTTTCGTGGAAGATTTCGTTTATGTCAAGGATGCCAGGGGAAAGAAAGTCCCCATCATCACTGACGGATGCTGGGGACTCGAAATGGGGCTTATCAAGATCAGATAGCCTTACAGTCCAAGAACGATACCGATAGTCTGATAATTCTTTATCATATCGCTGCCCGGGACAATTTGTTTCGGGCAGTATTTGTAATAGATACCGATACCTCCCAGATTCAGGGTGGCGCTGTAGTCGAAAACGAAGTCCTCCACTTTTCCGCCCTTGGTCTTGGCAATGTAGTTGGTTCCGCCATCCTCGTATTTGTTTTTGACTTTGGTGTACTTGTTACGGTAGAACACGGCATCTGCGCCGATCCTGAGGCTGATTTCTCCAATCTTGAAGGAGAGGCCCGCGGGAATGGAGTAGGCAAAGGTCTTGATCGAGGAATACTTGTAATCCGGAGCAGGATTGACTGCTGCGGCCTTGACCAGCTTCCCGTCGTTGATGCCGAACTGTCCGTCCTTGATAGTGAAAGAATCCCACTTGAGATCCAGGCCGGTATAGATGCCCAGCCAGGAGCAAGGGTTCAGTTGCAGATCCAGGACGTTGGAGATGATTTCCCTTGAAGGGCCGAACTTGCTGCGGAAATCCGCGCCGTCAACCTTGTGCCAGCCATATTTGCCATATTTGAAGACTTCTGCCTCGAACAATTTGTTTTCGGTCCGGATGCTCTTATGCTTTTTGGCATCCACTTTCATTTCTTCTATTTCCTTCAGGCGGTCCTTGGCACTCTTGCCGCTCTCTTCCTGGGCGTATGCGCTGCCTGCTATCAGCAGGGCTGCTATGATGATAAATGTCTTTTTCATTTTGCGAAGATGTTTTCGGAGTCAATGGTAATATAAGGCATGCGGGCTACGGCTTTGAAACCGGGCTGCATTAGTTCGCGCACCAGCGGCTTGTCTTTTTTGGCGTCGGAATCGCCCTCGAGCAGGCTTTCGAAGAAGTCTTTCTTTTCAGGATATGCGACAATCTTGTACTTCTTGAGCTCTGCACGTCCGGCTGCATCCTTGATGGCCTCGAGAAGGCTGCCTTTCTTGTCGGCAAGCTTAATCTTGAGGGCATCTATTCCGCTCCATACACGGCCCTGCCCGATGGAATCTACATACTCCTTGCTGAGGTTACGGCCTTCGGCTACTATGCTCACGAAATCGTCATAGATGCCTTCGATTTCCTGCTGATACCAGGCTTGCTCTTCTTCGTTAAGGGGCTGCATGCCGGAGAACATGCCGCTGTGCTCAGTGCTGTTCACAGTTACAGGATTGACCTTCAGGTTCTTTTTGATTGCACGGCCGAAGCTCGGCAGCATTCCGAATACGCCTATGGAGCCGGTGAGGGTGGCATTATCGACATAGATTTTGTCGCAGGCTGCGGAAATCAGATATCCGCCGGAGGCTGCATAGGAACCGTAGCTTGCCACAACCGGTTTGTACTTCTTGAGAAGCTCGATTTCGCGGCGTATGATATCGGAGGCTACTACCTCTCCACCGGGGGAGTTGACGCGGAATACCACGGCCTTCACGCTGGAATCGCGGCGTGCCTTGGTAATTTCGTGGGCTAGCTTTTCTCCGACTATTTCTCCGCTGCTGCGGTTGATTTCGCCATTGGCATAGATGACTGCTACTTTCTTGGAAGAAGGACCCTTCTTTTCTTTCTTTATATATTCTTTGATGTCAACGGTCTTCACATCTTCCGGGAAGGTGGTTCCGAAAAGGTGGCAGAGGTATTCTTCCATCTCGTCGCGGTATTTCAAACCATCGACCAGGCCCTTTTCCACCCAGCTTTCGGCGGTGCCGATTTCCAGATTGTCGATCCAACTATTGAGGTCCTCGGCTTTGATTCCTCTGCATGCTGCAATGTCCTCAATTACGCTGCCCCAGATTGAACCCATCATTTCTTCGAGCTGCTCGCGGTTCTCGGGGGAGATGTCGTTGCAGATATACATTTCGCCTGCGGATTTGTATTTGCCGTGGCGGATCAGCTGGACATCGATTCCCAGGGTATCGAGAGCATCTTTCAGGAAAAACTGTGTGCTGGACATTCCGGTGAGATGGCCGCTTCCCTTGGTGTGCAGGAAAATACGGTCAGCAACTGATGCCAGATAGTATGAGCCATTGCTGAAGCTTGCTCCGTAGGCTACCACCGGCTTTCCCGGCTGCGCTGAAGCGCTTCAAGTATTCACGGATTTCTTCGAGATTGGCAAGTCCGGTGGAGAACTTGTCCGTGTTCAGGTAAATCATGGCAATATCCTTATCTTTGGCCGCTCTTTCTATAGCCCTTTCCAAAGAAAGCAGGGAAATCGAATGTGTGGAGCTTATGCCGGACAAGCCGATATTGTAGTTGCTGCCACTTCGTTCCGCTACCATGTCTTTGGTATCGATCTTAAGGATTTTACCTTTCAGGAACCCTTCTTTGGCCTGAGCCGTGAAGAGCGTCAGCGTTAAAATACACGCCAGTAGTTGGATTCTTCTCATAAAGGATAGTTATTATTGTTTCCGGATTTTGCCATAAGACAAAATTCTTGCCATTTAGTGTTGCGGAATCAAAATTTTTACTAACTTTGCAATCCCAAATTCTGGATGTGGCGCAGTTGGTAGCGCACCTGGTTAGGGACCAGGAGGTCGAAGGTTCAAGTCCTTTCATCCAGACAAAGAAGCCGGCCAAATGGTCGGCTCTTTTTGTATCTTGCTCATTTACTTTGAGTAACTGTCCAGATTCAGACGGTGGAGTATGTCCAGATGGACGAAATGATTCTTCTGCTCCGGCGCTTTCCCGAGGGTCAGGCTTTCTCCGAAATAATACAGACATTCTTTCGCGACATCCTGGATGTGATGGGTGACCAGGAAATCCACGGCACCCTCGCTGAGGGCCGCTATGTTCTTCTCCAGGTCATCGAATCCTACCGTGAATATCCCGGGATGCTTCTTGAGGAAGGGAACCGTGAGATGGATTCGGGAGTTGGTCATTATCAGATGGCTGATTCCCGGATGCTCTTTGTAGAAGGCTTCCAGCGCCGGTGTGATGCTCTCCGGCCGAGAGGGATCGATGAAGGCCGTGTGTACCACGGTATCGGGGAAATTTTCCCCAATATAGTCCAGGAAACCCTGGCGGCGGGGCTTGTTCGGGTCGCCCTTCTGGCTCTTGTCGCGGAGGATGCGGACCAGGGCTATCTCCTTGGGGTTGTGATTTATGGTCAGAAGGAAGGCTCCCAACTGTCCGCTGCGGTAAGGGTCGATGCCAACGTAGAGTATGTTTTCCAGCCCGTCCACCTTATTGTCCAGGAAGGCATAGGGGATATCCTTTTCCTGGAGAGTTTCGGCGAAAGCACGGACCTCGTCCTTGAATACGGCGTTCATTATTACCCCGTCAGGCTTGGATTCCAGTATTTCCCGGCTTTTTCCCACGAACGATTCTATGTCCGTCTGTTCGTAAAGGAACATTTCGAGCTGCAGTCCTAAGCCATCGGCCTCCGCGGCTTCGATAAGGCCCCGGTTCATATAATCCCAGTATTCTCCTTCCTTGAAAGAGGGGAGCAGGATGGCTATGCGCCTCTTCGTGCGGGATGCCAGGCGGGCTGCATTCAGGTTTGCCGAATAACCTAGTTCCTTGATGGCTTCCCTTACTTTGATTTCGGATTCGGGGGAGTAGCGGCCTCGTTTGTGTATGACCCTGTCCACGGTGCCTCGGGAAACCCCGGCAACGCGTGCAATGTCGAAGACTGTAGGAATCTTTTTGTCGATGGCCATGCTGCAAAGATATAAATTAATGATATAATTGCGTGCACGTGAACAATTTTTTCTATATTTATTGCACTAAAAGAAAATTGTCTATATATTTGTCGTTGCGTTCACGTGCACACAACAAGACAATCATATATAA
>JAILMV010000054.1 GCA_024692185.1 Bacteroidales bacterium
AAAGAATGGCTATGATTGAGTTCGGACATTTCGACGATGCCACCCGCGAATATGTGATCAGCGAGGCCGCCACACCCTGGCCTTGGATCAACTATATGGGCAGCGGGGACTTCTTCTCCCTTATATCCAATACCGCAGGCGGATACTGCTTCTGCAAAGATGCCAAGTTCCGCAGGATACTCCGTTACCGTTACAATGGAGTTCCCATGGATGCCGGCGGCCGCTACTTCTACATCAAAGACGGCGACAGCATCTGGAATCCCGGATGGAAACCCTGCAAGACGGCCCTCGACAGCTACGAGTGCCGCCATGGAATGGGCTACACCCGCATCTGCGGCGAGAAGGACGGACTGCGTGCGGAATTGCTTTTCTTCGTACCCCTCGGACATCGCTGCGAACTGCAGCGGGTACGCATCAGCAATACCGGCAAGTCAGTGAAGGAGATCAAGCTCTACTCTTTCGTGGAATGGTGCCTCTGGAATGCATCTACCGACATGGAGAACTTCCAGCGCAACCTCTCCACCGGTGAAGTCGAAATCGAGCCCGACGCCATCTACCATAAGACAGAATACCGCGAAAGGCGCAACCACTACGCCTTCCTCGGGGTCAACCGTCCCTTCGACGGATACGACACGGATCGCGAGACCTTCCTCGGAATGTACAACGGATTTGATTCCCCCCTGCAGGTGCTTTCGGGCACCTCCGGCAATTCCGTCGCCCATGGTTGGAGCCCGGTCGCAGCCCAGCGCTTCGACCTCTCCATAGCCCCGGGCGCAACCGAGGAATTGGTCTTTGTCCTGGGCTATGTGGAGAACCCTCCCGAGGCCAAGTTCACTGCCCCCGGAGTCATCAACAAGGCCCCGGCCCGCGAAATGATGCAGGCCTTCGCCAGCTCCGCCCAGGTGGAAAAAGCCTTCGGCGAACTGCGTGCCTGGTGGGGCGACCTGCTGGACCGCTTCCACATCGAATCCGACGTGCCTGAACTCGACCGCACCGTCAACGTGTGGAACCAGTATCAGTGCATGATAACTTACTTCATGAGCCGCAGCGCCAGCTATTTCGAGAGCGGAATAGGGCGGGGGATGGGCTTCCGCGATTCCAACCAGGACCTAGCCGGAATAGTGCACATGGTCCCGGACCGCGCCCGCCAGCGCATACTCGACATTGCCGCCACCCAGTTCCCCGATGGAGGCTGCTACCATCAGTACCAGCCCCTCACCAAACGCGGCAACAACGACATCGGCGGCGGCTTCGGGGACGATCCCCTATGGCTCATCTTCGGCACCGTGGCCTATATCAAGGAGACGGGAGATTTCTCCATACTCGACGAGGCCGTTCCCTTCGACAACAAGCCCGGCAGCGAAGTATCCCTGCTGGAGCATCTCAAGATAAGCTTCGCCCGCGTGGCGGACAATCTCGGCCCCCACGGCCTGCCTCTAATCGGCAGGGCCGACTGGAACGACTGTCTGAACCTTAACTGCTTCTCCCTCGACCCCGACGAGTCCTTCCAGACCACGGAAAACGTGTCCGGCGGGCAGGCCGAGTCGCTGATGATAGCAGGCCTGTTCGTGGCAGAAGGCCGCGATTTCGCGGAACTGCTCGGGCACCCGGCCGTGGCTGCCCCCGCAGCCTATGTGCAGAAGGTCCGCGAGGCAGTTTCCGCCATGGAAGAATCTGTGAAGAAGCACGGCTGGGACGGAGAATGGTTCCTCCGCGCCTACGACTTCTACGGCCGCAAGATAGGCTCTTCCGAAAACAAGGAAGGTAAGATATTCATAGAGAGTCAGGGATGGTGCTCGATGGCCCGCATAGGGGCCGGGGAAGGCCTCTGCGACAAGGCCTTGGATTCCGCCGTGAAACTGCTCGAATGCGAGCAGGGAATGGTGCTGAACACCCCCGCATACTCCGAATTCATCCCCGACTACGGCGAGATCAGCTCCTATCCTCCGGGATACAAGGAGAACGCCGGCATCTTCTGCCACAACAATCCCTGGGTGATTATAGCCGAGGCGATGGCTGGCCGCAGCGAGGATGCCTGGAGGCTCTACAAGAAAATTACTCCCGCTTTCCCCAAGGACCAGGCCCTGCGCAAGGTGGAACCTTACGTGTTCTGCCAGATGGTGGCCGGAAAGGATGCCGCGCGCCCCGGAGAGGGAAAGAACAGCTGGCTCACGGGTACAGCTGCCTGGACCTGGAAATGCGTCAGCGAGTTCATCCTGGGCATCAAGCCCCAGTACGACGGATTGTTGGTGGAACCCTGCATCCCCCTGGAACACGGGAACTACAAGGTCCGCCGTCGTTTCCGCGACGCTGAGTATGAGCTCACTATACACTGCACCGGCTCAGGTCGCAGCAAATTCATTCCCTACGAGCCTGGCCGGCACAAGCTGACTATCGAATTATAGAACCTCGAGCAGAAGCACCCTGGAAGACCAGTCGCTCTTGAGCGAACTTTCCACGTTGTTCTTCGCAGGAATCTCCAGGCCTACATCCATCAGGAAACGTCCGCTGAAACTCTTCCCTTCATAGGGTAGGGGTTTCAGGTCGAGGCGGTTCAGTTCCGTGACCTTGTACATACGCTCCGGATCCAGTCCGTTCATGCGCAGGCGGGGGAAGTGCTCGTCGTAGAAGTTCGCAATCTTCCACCAATAGGCCACGGCCTTCTTGTTATCTTCCGAGACATACATCAGCGAAGCGAAGCCGCGGTCGTCGTAGGGCGAAACCAGACGGTAGATGTCGCCGAACTGCACTATGGGGCGGATGCGCTTGTAATCGGCTATTGCCTTGCGGCAGATATCCTTCTCCCTGTCCGTCATGTTCTTGGGCTGGATTTCCATGCCCAGACGGCCGCTCATGGCCACGTCTATCCTGTATTTGAGGGAGGTGGTGCGATGCACGGTGTGGTTGGGAGTGGCGCTGATGTGCGAGGCCATTGCGATTGCGGGGAAGAAATAGGAGGTCCCCCACTGCATATAGATGCGCTGCAGGGCGTCGGTATTGTCCGATACCCAGAACTCGTCGAACCAGGGCAGCACGCCCCAGTTGGCACGTCCGCCGCCGGAAGCGCAGCACTGGATAACCAGATCAGGATAGGCCTTGCGCACGCGGTCAACCATGGCATAGAAGCCCTGCCAGTAAGCTATGTTGGAGAAGTCCATGGAGATGGGGCAGTTGGAGTCCCACTTTACGTAGGCAATGTCCGGGTTCTCCTTCATTATGTCGTCGATTACTCTGAAAGCGAAGTCCTGGACCTCCTTCTTGGACATGTCCAGCACTACCTGGGTGCCCCCGCGGCCCTGTACTATGTCCCGGTTCTCAGCCTTGATTATCCAGTCGGGATGGGCCTCGTAGAGCTCGCTGATGGTATTGGTCATTTCGGGCTCGACCCAGATGCCGAACTTGATGCCCTTTTCGCTAGCGGTCTTCACCAGGCCGGGGATGCCGTTGGGGAGCTTGCGGGTATCCACTACCCAGTCCCCCAGGGAAGTATGGTCGTTGTTGCGGGGATATTTCCCTCCGAACCAGCCGTCGTCCATAACGAAGAGCTCACCGCCCATGGAGGCGATGTCTTCCATCATCTGGGCCATTCCGGCCTCGTTGATGTCGAAATATACGCCCTCCCAGCTGTTGAGCAGGATGTCGCGTTCCTCGTCCCCGTGGCAGAGCATGTACTTGCGCCCCCAGCGGTGGAAGTTGCGGCTGACTCCGCTCAGGCCCTCATTGCTGAAGGAAAGGGCCAGGTGCGGCGTGGCGAAGGATTTACCCTTGGCCAGGACAACATTGTCGTGCTCCGGGACTATGCCTGCGAAGAAGTGATGGTAGTCGGAATCGTTGGTCTGGAAGCGCAGTTCGTAGTTGCCTCCCCAGCAGAGGGCGGCACCGATTACTCGGCCTGCATCCTCGCTGGGCTTGCCGTCCAGCGAAATCATCACCTCTCCGTGAGATGTATGGGAGTTGCGGGTGCCGTCGATGTTGCGTATCACCTTCCAGCCGCGGCTCAGGGGTTCGGTGCAGACCCTGCCCTCGTTGGCCCAGGTGCCGTAGAGCGTGGAGATCCACACGTCATCTACCCTTATCGGGAGATGCCCGGAGTCGAAGCGAGTCAGGGTGATGGGCTTCTTGCCCTCGTTCACCGTCTCGGTCCAGGTCTCTATCATATCTTGGTCCTCGAAGCTCTTGAAGTAGATGTTCACCCTCATGGGATAGTAGCCGTCCTTGCATCTTACGCAAAGCTGCTTTCCTCCCTCCCAGGAAGTGATTTCGCTGCTTTCTATCTTGAGCTGCACGGTTCGGTTGCCATCTGCCTGGATTGCCGCGAAGGCGGCTTCCTCGCTGCCTATTACTCCGTAGCAGGGATAGGTCCTGACGGCCTTGAAGCCATCCAGCATAGCGATTTCGGCATCGTTCAGCCGGGCGCCGTAATAGATGGTCTTGAGTTCCTGGCCGGGTTCGGTCTGGAGGACCATCGTGTTGTTGGCCGTGTTGAGTACGGCGATGCTTGCGAGAATTGCAATCAGTGTTGTCATAGTATCTCTATCGTTATTGTTTCATTTCCTATTTT
>JAILMV010000055.1 GCA_024692185.1 Bacteroidales bacterium
CAAGGCGGCGGAAAATCCAATGCCATCGCCCGCGAATGCAAGGCCGTCATAGCATCTCCCGACGCCGAAGGCATCTCCGGACGCTTTGCCGCCTATGGCAAGCAGGTCAAGGAGGATTATGCCGAGACCGAGCCCGGCCTCAATTTCAGCGTGGCTCCCGCAAAGGCCAGGAAGGCCATCGACTCGAAAGTTGCGTTTGCCTTGCTGAAGGCCCTGGAAGCCTGCCCGCACGGCATGATCAAGATGAGCCCGGACATCGAGAACCTCGTGCAGACATCTACCAACCTGGCAGCCGTCTTCATGGGTGAAGATACCATCAAAGTGGCCACCAGCCAGCGCAGCAGCGTGGTTGCGGAGCTGGACGAACTCGTGGAGAAGGTAGCTTCCATCTTCAAGGAAGCCGGTGCCGAGGTCAAGTGCTACAGCAAATACCCCGGGTGGAATCCCAACCTCAAGTCCCACATCCTGTCCGAATGCGTCAGGTCTTACCGCAGGCTCTTCGACGAGGAACCTCTGGTGCTGGCCATACACGCCGGTCTGGAGTGCGGTCTCTTCCTGGAGAAGTTCCCGGACCTGGACATGATTTCCTTCGGCCCCACGCTCCGCGGAGTGCACGCTCCCGGCGAGAAGCTGGAGCTTGCTTCGATGGATAAATTCGTTAAACTGCTGGACGACGTAGTATGCAACTTCAAATAGCCCCATCCATCCTCTCTGCCGATTTCAGCGAACTCGGAAGGGACATAGAAATGCTCAACCATTGTGCCGACCTGATACATCTCGACATAATGGATGGCAGTTTCGTCCCCAACATCTCGTTTGGTTTTCCGGTGGTGGAGGCAGTATCGCGCATTGCGACCATTCCTATGGACGCCCACTTCATGGTGGTGCATCCCGAACGCTGGGTGGACCGCTGCGCGGAACTGGGTGTGGCTATGATGAGCTTCCATCTGGAAGCAGCAGGGGAGGACAGCTCCAAAATCCTGGAATCCATACGTTCTAAGGGGATGAAGGCCGGTTTGGTAATCAACCCGGACATTCCCGTCGAAAAACTCTTCCCCTACATAGGGCAGGCGGATTATTTCCTGATAATGTCGGTTTTCGCCGGATTCGGCGGACAGAAGTTCATCCCGGAAAGCCTGAAGCGCATCAAGGTGCTGAAGGCCGAACTGGAAAGGCGGGGCAACGATGCGCCCATCGAAGTGGATGGAGGAGTAGGTCCTGCCAACGCGGCGGCGCTGCGGGAAGCCGGAGCTAGCATATTCGTGGCCGGGAGCTCGGTATTCAAGGCCGAGGATCCTTGCGCGGCGGTCGCTTTGCTTCGAAACTCTCGATAGCCTCGCTCAGCACCTCCTGCTTGTTACGCTCTAGATGGAATAAATAGGAATTGAATTCGTTTTCCAACTCGGATCTGCCGTCGGATGTGCCCAGAAGGGCTGTCCGGCGGCAAATATGTTCGTAGAGGCGTTCCAAGGTGCTGTCCGGATCATAGCTCTTGCCGCTTAGCTGGCTGAGCGACACGGGGTTCGGAAGGGCCGGGTCGAATTCCTTCTGGTTAAGGTTAAGGCCTATTCCTATTATGCTGCAAGCCACTTTTCCGCCTTCCAATATATTCTCAATCAACATTCCGCATATCTTCCTGTCCCCGACCCAGATGTCGTTGGGCCATTTGATCCTGGAGGATATCCCCTCGGAAGCCAGGAAATCGTGCACCGACAGGGTGGCCATCTGGATTATACGCACGGCATCGTTGGCATCCAGAGGAAGGGTAGAAGCCTCTTTCATCCGGAGGAAGAGGGTGAAGGTCAGATTAAGGTTCTCGGCCGAAAGCCAGGTATGGGAACCCTGTCCGCGTCCTGCAGTCTGATAACGGGCGGCGATAATTGACAAATTGTCAAGCGAAGCCATCCTGCGGCGGACTTCGGAATTCGTTGAATCAACGCTGTCAAGCCACTCTATGGGGTAAGAATGATATGATTGTTTAAATTTTGTCATTATATTTGTATGATTGTGCACAAAGTTACAATTATAATCTCAAATGGCTAAAAAACAAAACAAGAGAATCTCCATACGTTTCAATCTTTCCTGGCTGTATTTCATACTGATAATTGGAATCGGCTACATGTTGATGACCAACAGCGGACCCGGCCCCCAAAAGGTCGAGTGGGCCGCGGTAAAACAGATGATCAAGGACGGGGACGTGAAGGAAGTTCACTTCGTGCGCAATGACTACAAAGGCACGGTAACGGTAAAACCCGAATCCCTGGGCAAATATGCCGATCTCTTCCCTGCAGGGCAGGTTCCCTCCAAATCGCCTCATTTCACCTTCCTGGTATCCGACAAGTTCGACGCCGAGAAGGAGTTCGAGACCCTGCCTGTGAAGCTGGTCATGGAGAATGACTCCAAAATGTGGAGGAACATGATAGACTGGCTTATCTGGCCCCTTCTCCTCATACTTATGTGGGTATGGATGTTCCGCGGCATGGGCAATGCCATGGGCGGAGGTAAAGGTCAGGGCGGCAATGCCGGAGGAATCTTCAACGTAGGCCGTTCTACCGGCAAACTCGCCGACAAGAATACGGTAAACGTCACGTTCAAGGATGTGGCCGGACTGTACGGGGCTAAGGAAGAAGTGATGGAAATCGTGGACTTCCTGAAGAATCCCCAGAAATATACCTCGCTTGGCGGCAAGATCCCCAAGGGAGCCTTGCTGGTAGGCCCTCCCGGCACAGGTAAGACCCTGCTTGCCAAGGCCGTGGCAGGGGAGGCCAACGTGCCCTTCTTCTCCATCAGCGGTTCCGATTTCGTGGAGATGTTCGTAGGCGTCGGTGCAAGCCGCGTACGCGACCTCTTCGCCCAGGCTAAGGAAAAGGCCCCCTGCATAGTCTTCATCGACGAAATAGACGCAGTAGGCCGCGCCAGGGGCAAGAACGTGGGCTGGTCGTCGAACGACGAAAGGGAAAACACCCTGAACCAGCTGCTTACCGAGATGGACGGTTTCGGCACCAACAGCGGAGTCATAGTGCTTGCCGCAACCAACCGTGCCGACATCCTGGACAAGGCCCTGATGCGTGCCGGGCGTTTCGACCGTCAGATACATGTGGAGCTTCCCGAGCTTAAGGAACGCGAGGAAATCTTCAACGTACATCTCCGCGGAATCAAGGTAGCCTCCGACTTCGACGTGGAATTCATGGCCAAGCATACTCCCGGTTTCTCCGGTGCCGACATTGCCAACGTTTGCAACGAGGCAGCCCTCACTGCCGCCCGCAGGAACAAGCAGGTGGTGGAGAAGCAGGACTTCCTGGATGCAGTCGACAGGATAGTGGGCGGCCTCGAGCGCAAGAGCTCTACCATCATGACACCCGGCGAAAAACGCACTACGGCTTATCACGAGGCCGGTCATGCAGTGGTAGGATGGCTGCTTCCGAACGCCGATCCCGTGTTCAAGGTCAGCCTCATCCCCCGCGGACAGGCCCTGGGTATCACCTGGAGTCTTCCCAGCGAAAGGAAGATACATTCCAAGTCCTGGATGATGGACGAGATGTGCACCCTGATGGGCGGCCGCGTGGCCGAAGAGATAATCAACGGTGAACCCGCCTCGGGCGCGCTGAACGACCTCGAGCGCCTTACCGGAATAGCTTACAGCATGGTCCAGTACTATGGCATGAGCGACAAGGTGGGCCAGCTCTCCTTCTACGACTCCACCGGAGCCCGCGGATACGAGATGACCAAGCCCTATTCCGAAAAGACCGCGGAACTTATGGACAACGAAGTCAAGTCCATAGTGGAAGATGTGCACAAGCGCACCCTCAAGATTCTCTCCGATAACAGGAACGCCTTCGAGCAGATTGCGAACCTGCTTCTGGAAAAAGAAGTTATCTTTGCAGAAGATATCGAGGCGGTTTTGGGACCGAAAGTAAAAGCAGAATGAAAACAGCAGTAACCAGGGGAATATTCGGATTGCTCTTCGTAGCGATAATGCTGGCAGGTTTGCTCATCAATGACAAATTGTTCGGCCTGCTGCTGAGCGTCATATGCTTCGGAATGATTCTCGAGTTCGTCCTGGTACCCAGAAATGCCGGACAGAAACCCTCTGTATTATATTACATAGTAGGAATCGCATACATCCTCCTGGCCATGGTACTTCTAAGAGTACTTGCTTACAAGGATGGCAGCTTCTCCGGAAAACTCCCGCTCTGTTTCTTCATACTAATCTGGTGCTCCGACGTCGGAGCCTACTGCGTGGGCAGCGTGCTGGGGAAGAAGAGCAAGAAACTGGCTCCCACCATCTCCCCGAACAAATCCTGGGCAGGATTCTGGGGAGGAATGGCCTTCGGCTTGATCGGGGCATTCATTCTCCAGCGTACTTCCTTGCTGGATCTTCCTATCTGGGCGGCCCTGCTGCTCGGCTTGGTGGTTCACTGCGCAGGAGTTCTCGGCGACCTCGCAGAATCGGCCTGGAAACGCCATTATGGAATCAAGGATTCCGGTAACGTAATCCCCGGTCACGGCGGATTCCTGGACCGCTTCGACAGCTCGCTTGCGGCCGTTCCCTGCGGGACCCTCCTATTATTTATCCTAAATCTAATCTGATGAGACAGAAAATCGACAGAAACTCATACGGGACCTTGGCTCTGGTCTTCCTGATCGCGGCCATCTTCATCTACGCAATCAATCAGACCATTGCTTGCCCTTGGATAAAATGGCCTTTGATCACGTTCGCATGGGTTTTCTGCATCTGGCAGCTTTTCTTCTTCCGTCTTCCCAAGAGGAATCCGGTCGGGAGCGACAAGATAGTCACTTCCGCCGCGGACGGGAAAGTCGTGATAGTGGACGAGTATTTCGAGAACGAGTACCTCGGCCGCAAATGCAAGAGAGTCTGCGTGTATATGGATTTCTTCGATGTCCACGCCAATTATTGGCCGGTCAGCGGGGAAGTGGTCTATTACAAGTATCACCCGGGCAAACATCTGCTTGCTTTCAAGCCCAAGGCTTCCGAGGAGAATGAGCATGCTTCCTGCTGCATACGCACCGAATCAGGCGCAGAAGTGCTGTTCAAGCAGCATGCAGGCACCTTCGCCCGACGTATTGTGAATTATGCTAAACCGGGAATGAAAGTAGTTGCCGGCGAGCAGTGCGGCATCATAAAGTTCGGTTCCAGGATGGATATAATGCTCCCTCTGGATGCAGAGGTAAAGGTATCCTGCGGGGATAAGACTAAAGCCTGCGAGACTATTATAGCTCAGCTTCGATAAGTTCCAGCAGCTTGTCGGGAGCTTCGCTTTCAGGAACGTGCCTCAATATGGGTACGTTCTTTTTGTATATGCTCACCATACCGTTTCCTTCGCCCACATATCCCCAGTCGGCATCTGCCATCTCCCCGGGGCCGTTTACTATGCAGCCCATCACGGCGATTACCATTCCCTGAAGATGGGCGGTGCGGGCCTTTACCTTCTCGAAGGCATCCTGGAGATTGTACATGGTGCGGCCGCAGCCGGGGCAAGCTATGTATTCGGGCTTGTAGAAGCGGCGGCGGGCAGCCTGGAGTATCTCGTCGGCCAGATATGCGTCGAAGTCCTTGCCTAGGCCTGTTTCGAGCTGGAGGCTGTCGCTGCGATGCATCAGCAAGGAAGGGCCGTATTTGCAGGCGGCTTCCAGTATGGTCCTCTCGCGGGACTCGGGCATGGAAATGGCCTTTCCGCTGTAGTATTCGGCCAGGAAACGGGCAACCGGCAGCTCTGCCAGAGGATCTTCCGTAAGGGAAACGCGGATGGTATTGCCTATTCCCATCTCCAGAAGGGTCCCTATTCCAACGCAGGACTTGATGCGGCCGCTGTCCCCGTTGCCGGCCTCGGTAACTCCGAGGTGCATGGGGAAGACGGTTCCTGCATCCTGCATCATCTGGTAGAGCTTACGGTAGGCATCCACCATCACTACGGTATTGCTGGATTTGAGGGATACCACTACCTGATAGAAATCATTGTCGATGCATAGCTGCAGCCATTCCATGGCGGCCTTGGCCATCGCGAGGGGAGTGTTGCCGTAAAGATCGGTGATATACTTGCCGAGGGAACCGTGGTTCAGGCCTATGCGTATTGCCGTACCATTCTCCTTGCAGACCTCGATGAGGCGTGCAAGCTGTTCCTTGGCCTGTTCATGGTCGGGATGGAAGTTTCCGGGATTAATGCGGACCTTCTCTACATAAGGTGCCACTTCGATGGCCGTACGGGAAGAAAAGTGGATGTCCGCCACCAAGGGAGTATCCACTCCGCAGGCACGCAGGCGCTCGCGTATTTCCTTGACGCAGGGCACGTCCTTGACTCCGGGAACGGTTATGCGTATAAGTTCCGCACCAGCGGCTGCCATGGCCTTGCACTGGGCCACGGTGGCATCTACATCATCCGTATGGGTGTTGCACATCGTCTGGATCACGATGTGTCCCGGATCTCCGATTACCAGATCCTTACCTATCCTTACTTTCAGTGTGTTCATTTTCAAGCTCCCAACCTTTGATTACGATTTCCTTAGCCTGACGCTTCAGATCCCTCGAAGTACGTCCGGTACGTTTGGTCAGCTGGATATAGATTCCGGCCGTGATGTTGACGTCCAGAGGATATGCAAAACGGTAATAATACTGGTTGTATTTGCTGGGCGATGAATCCGGGGTGTAGATGCTGGACCAGGAATAGCGTAAAAGGGCATTTACGTGGAATTCCAGGGGACTGAAGACCAAACCTATACCAAGCCCTCCCTGAAGCCCGTAATCGGGCTGACGGTCGGTTTCTGCGAAGCTCTTCTCCAAACCCTCGGTCACGCTGGGGCCGCGTCTCACGATACTGCGCCTGTATCCCCCGTAGAGGCCGCCATTAACCATTATCTTGAAGTGCAGGGCATCGTAGTGGAAATGAGCCAGGAAAGGCACCTCTATCACGTCCATAACGGCCTCGGTGGCACCTTCTATCTTGTAGATGGTGCCGGTGTCCTCATTCTCTTTGAAGCGGTAGCCTTCCTTGCCGTATGCGATTCCCAGCTGATAGCCGAAGAAGGGCATATAGTCGAAGAGCTTCAGATAGTGGGTGTAGGTCAGCGACATGTACATTGGACTGAACATCCAGCTCTGCTTTACCGGAGGATTGAACATCATCTGCGAGAAGGTGACGCCATAATTGAAGCCCAGGAGGTCGTAATCGTTGATGTCGGAATAAGTCTCCACGGTTTCCGTAGTATCGGAGATAAAACGAACGTTCTCCTGTGCCGCAGCATTGAGTGCCAGCAAGGAAAACAATATGGTTATGAGCGTGGCTCTCGTCATTTTACAAACAATTCAGAAAGATTGATGGTCTGGTCGATCTCGGACGACTTGATTACGTCCAGATATTCCGAATCGCCGAAGGAAACGAAGCGTACGGGCTCCGGCTGACGATGCTGCAGCAGGTCGCCGGTATCGACAATGGAGTTCTTGTTGCCGTCGTCGGCAACGCGAATGGAATAGCGGCCCTCCTTGAGGTAGGGGAAGTCCAGGATGCAATCTTTCTCGATTATATAAGTACGTAATGCTTTGCTGCGTTTCTCGTCCAGCAGGTCGATGATGTACTTCCTGTCCACTCCGGTAAAGTTGGCATGCAGGGTGCTGAGCGTTTCGTCGCTGGGCAGGCTGACCTTGACTTCCGTACTGTCGGACCAGAAACCGTTGATGTCCCTGAAGGAACGGTGAGGGACCTTCAGGAAATACTCGAAACCGGGCAGGAACTTGACTTTAGGACGGATAATGTACCTGCGGAGATTGAGCGAATCCCTCTCTATGGTAACCTTGTCCTTGAATTCCTTCTGCTTAGGATTCAGATAACGGAACTTGAGCGAGTCGAAGTTCTCATAGATTATGGGATATTTGAATTCCATCACGAATCCATCCTGCTCCACCTTGTCGGCCTCGGCCTTGAGGGTGAAAACGCAGGTGGTATCCTCGTGCTTGATATCGCGCCTGCGGCTCTTGGAGAAGTTCTTCTTGACCTCGGGATCCATCACCATCTTGATGTGCTCCAGCTCGGGTTTCATGACTCCGAGACTGTCCGTCTTACGGTAATTCACGAACAGATGCAGGGTATCGGGAGCCGGGCGGCGGTCATTCAGCCAGAGTTCGAGACTGTCCTGCTGGATGTTGAACTGGGAGATGACCCTGTCCGCGGGATATCCTCCGAACCAGAGGGAATCTATCCAGGCATCGGGGGCCATGAAGGTTATATATCCGGAACGCGGCGAATTACGGACCTTGTTCACTATATACTGCTTGCTCGGGAATTCCCTGAATATCTTCAGCTCATACTGGCTGCGACGCTCCTGGCATCCGAGGGTATCCGTCATGTCGTATTTCAGAAGCTCGGGAATGCTGTCGGCCACCTTCCATTCCGGACGGATGAGGGAATCGATGAAACCGACCCTGTCAGCATCAGGATTGTAGATATTATCTTCTCCTGTATCCTTGACGGCGTAGATGCGGTAAAGCGTGTCCTGTATGTAGGGAAGCACGAAATAGCCCCAATCGTCGGTCCTGCCGGCGGCATAGGGCCTCTTGAGGAAGACGGCAGAGTCGGAATGGTCCTTATAGAGCATCACCGTAGCACCTTTCACGGGGGATAGAGTATTGCAATCCAGGACCGTTCCCGTGACGAACATGGAATCAATCTCGGTTCCCGTGCTGAACACGTAGGTGAAACCGGGGAAGAGATTTCCTTCGTTATTGTCGGCCAGGGCCGAATTCAGGTTCAGGGTATAGGTAGTATTCGGGGCCAGGGGCTTCTCGAAGGTGATTACCAGGCTCTTTCCGGCAATCTTGGCCTTAGGTTTCCTTTCGAGAGGAGGGGAGAGGAAGATGTCGGAGGGGTTCTTTATGGTCACGAACTCATTGAACTCGAAAACGATCTTACCCTTTTCCAGAGGGAACATTACCGCCCCGGGCAATGGTTTGATATTGGTTATGTAAGGGGGGATGGTGTCTTTGGGACCGCCCTTCGGGGATTCCGTGGTGTTGGCGCACGAAGGCAGGAACACCGGCAGAAGCAGTGCTGAAAGGATGATAATGAGGGGCAGGTACTTTTTCATCATATATCTGTTCTTACAACATCCTGGATGCCATCTATCTGGCTGAGACCGCGGATCATGGCCTCGAGATTGTTCTTGTCGTGCACAAGCATCTCGATATATCCTTCCATTACTCCGTCCTTTCCGCCCAGATGAATCTCGCGTATGTTGATTTCCATGGTAAGGGAGATGAACTGGCTGATCTTGCTGAGCAGGCCCCGCTTGTCGATTCCCCTGATGGAGAGCCTTACCGGGAACTCCTCGAAGTCGGAATCGAAGTTGTCCACCACTACGAAACGGGAACTGCCGTATTCAAGGGCCAGCCTTTCCACTTCCGGACAAGCTTTCTTGTGTACAATCACCGTGCCGTCATCCGTCTTGAATCCTATCACAGGGTCGCCCGGAATAGGTTTACAGCAGAGAGAGAGCACATATCCGCGGCTGTCCGCCACCTGTTTTACCGAGGAGAAGGTCTCCCTGAAGAGTTCGGGACCGAGGAGTCCGAGCCCCACCCTGAAGTAAAATTCGGAGGCATCGTTCAGCATAGTGGCCTTCAGGACTTTCTTCAGATTCTCCGTATTCTTCTCCACGCCCATCACGGAAAGCCTTTCGGCATAGATTTCCTTGCCCTTTTCGATAAGGGCATTACGGTCGCGCTTGAAGAACTCGGTAACTATGTTGCGGGCATGACGGGTCTGGAGGAACTGCAGCCATTCAATCTTGGGCTGGCCGCTCTCCGCCGTGATGATCTCTACCTGGTCACCGCTGCGCAGCACCTGCGAAAGGGGAGTAAGCTTCATGTTCACCTTTGCGGCGATGGCCTGGTTGCCTATGTGCGTATGTATGTTATAGGCAAAGTCCAGAACTGTGGCACCATTCTGTATGGAGCGCTGCTCACCCTTGGGGGTGAAGACCACTATATCGGTGGTTATCAGGTCTTTATGTATGATGTCCAGCAGCTCGAGGGCGTTCACGTCGCTAGATACCAGAATCTCCTGCACCTTCTTCAGCCACTTGTCCATCTCGCTGTCCTCTTCGGAAAGATATCCGTTCTTCTTGTAGGACCAATGGGCGGCGATACCCTTCTCGGCAATGTCGTCCATCCTGCGGGAACGGATCTGTACCTCTATCCAGAAGCCCGAACGGCTCATCAGGGTGCAATGCAGGGCCTCGTAGCCATTGCTCTTGGGAGTGGTAATCCAATCCCTGAAGCGGGATTGCTGGGAAGTATAGAGGCCGATGAGAATCGAGTAGATGAGATATGCGCGGCGGCGTTCTGCCTCGGCGTCCTGGGTCTGGTCGAAGATGATACGGACGGCGTAGAGGTCATATATCTGCTCGAAGGGGACCTTCTTGTTGCGCATCTTGAACCAGATGGAATAGGGAGTCTTGATGCGCTTCTTGATTACGAAGGGGATATCCGCCTGCTTGAGGGCCGTCTCTATGGGGATGATGAAATCGTTGATTTCCGAATCCCTTTCGGCAACATTGCGGCTGACCCTTTCGGAAATATCCTTATATGCATCAGGTTCCTTGAAACGCAGCCAGATGTTTTCCATCTCCGATTTGACCCCGTAAAGGCCCAGCCTGTGAGCGAGGGGAATGAAGATGAACATGGTCTCGCTGAGTATCTTGTCCCGTTTGTGTTCGGGCATGAACTCTATGGTGCGGCAATTGTGCAGACGGTCTGCCAATTTGATAAGCACCACACGCACGTCGTCGTTGAGAGTAAGCAAGATGCGCTTCAGGTTCTCGGCCTGTATGCTTTCGGTAGAAGTCATAGGCCCGCGCTTGCGGTCCTCGTTGTCCAGCACGGTCTTGATCTTGGTGAGGCCATCTACCAGCAAGGCTATACGGTCGCCGAACAGATTGCGTATATCCTCGATGGTGTAGTCGGTATCTTCCACCACATCGTGCAGCAGGGCTGCAGAAATGGACTTGTAGCCCAGACCGATTTCGTTGACCACGATTCCTGCGACCTGGATGGGATGCAGGATGTAAGGCTCGCCGGAGCGCCTGCGCACATTACGGTGGGCGCCGTTGGCGAAATCGAAGGCTTTCTGTACCACGGCAAGTTCTTCCGCGTCACGGCAACGCTCCGCAGCATCTTTGCGAAGCTTTTCCCATTCCTTCTTAATGAGATTATAATCCTTTATGGTAAACTTGGATACGCTCATTTCTTAAGTTCGGCTTCATCTTGGAGCGCATAGGTAAGCTGGGCTCCGTACATAATTATCTGGAAACTGAAATTCAGCCAGATAAGGAATAGAGGGATTGCGGCGATTACTCCATAGACAGCATTCAGACGGCTCACGAATACCTGGGTTTCCAGATAGAGATACTGGAAAGCACAGAAGAATATACCGGAGAATATAGCTGCAACCAGAGCATGCCTGTAAACGACCTTGCAGGCCGGAATATATTTGTAGGCCGCCGAAAGCGTGAATACTACCACGGCATAGAACAGCAGCCAGGATACGAATCGCATCAGATAATCGGCATCCAGACCGATAAGTGAAACTGCATTGGTGTATGCAGCGATTCCGTAGCAGAAGATGATTACCAGGAAAGGTATAAGGAAAAGCAATCCGAAATAGAATCCGAAACGCTTGTAGGTCTTGCGGGGGATCTTGCGTATGCCCCAAACATTGTTGAAAACCCTTTCGGTCTGGAACATCAACCAGATTATGGTCCATAGGAACATAAGGGCGGAAACCACTCCCACGGGGCCGGAATGGGCTACTTTAAGGATGTTGTCGGCCTTCTCTATGGCAATATTCACAAGGTCCAGGTTGTTGGGAAGCAGCTGGGTAAGCAGGGTTTCCAACTTGTCGGCGATGTGAAGGCCTTTGGATACGAAGAAGATGAATGCTACCAGCGGAACAATGGCAAGAGTTACGAAATAGCTCAGGGCCACGCATTGGAAGCCCATCCTGTGCTCGGCGAAAGAGTCGAAAGTCTTACGTACGATGCGGATGAAACTTACCAGACTTCTCCAGGCTTTGGTGGCGAAATCCGTCTCCATTCCCCAGATCTTGTCGGTAAAGAGCTCCTTTATGTCTTTCCAGGTGACTTTCCTGTCGGTCATTTCGTATTTTCTCATATCCTAGAAAAGACTTAGTTGTTCCACTTTGTCATCTTTCGCGCCCTGCTCATCTGCAGGCAGCA
>JAILMV010000065.1 GCA_024692185.1 Bacteroidales bacterium
GGAATCTTATAGACCTCGCAGGTAACCAGTATGCGGTCCAAAAACGGAAGTTTTATCTCCGGAAAATATAGCGTGACCGCAATCACGGCCTGATCCAGGTTTGCGGCAATCACGTGCGCCTGGCGGCTCAGGTTAGTGGATTTGCGAATCACATAATTGCTCCTCGGCAGTATTTCGGTAATTACCGCTGCATCCTGCGGCTGCTGGGACTCCCCCTGAGGGACGTAACACCCGCGGTTCGATAGCGGGGGGACCGTCCCGAAGGGATGGTGGGGTGAGCCCGAAGGGCGAACTCCCTCAGGGGGAGTCCCAGCAGCCGAGGGAGGTATGAACTTTACCCGGTCGCCGACGGCAACAGGATTGGTGGAGGTGCTTTTCTGCAGACGCACCTTGCCGCGCAGCACCGCCGGAAACGGCTCCCACTTCGGAAGCTCGCTCAGCAGATAATGGCTGCCGGCATTCTTGATAACTGTCGCGACCCTCTCTTCCATAACTATTTTGCGCGTTCCACCAACTTCTCCGCAAAACGCCTCAGCGACTCGGAACGTACCTTGTTCAGGCGGAGCTTCTTCATGGCCGCAAGGGCCTCCTCAGTATAGCGCCGCACCTCTGCGCGCGCATCCTCGTCCACTCCGCAATCTACATATATCTTCTTGATGTCGGCAATCTTGGCGGCCTTTCCGGAAGCCGGAACCGACTCGTTGAATCTCTTCAGGAAGGCTTCCTTCTTCTTTCCGGAAAGAAGCTCGCAGGTACGGACCGTAAGCCAGCTCTTCTTGCAGTTGAGGATGTCCCCGCCAATGGGCTTGCCGAACACTTTTTCGTCCCCGAAGGCATCCAGATAATCGTCTGCCACCTGGAAGGCCATTCCAAGCTTGTAGCCGTATTCGTAGAGGGCCTCGCAGTCCTTCTCGGAGGCCTGGGCCATAACTGCGCCCATCTTTGCCGAGCAGGCCAGCAGAACGGCCGTCTTAAGACCTATCATCTTGCAGTAATCCTCCATCGGAACTTCGCTTACCGACTCGAATTCCATGTCGTACTGCTGCCCTTCGCACACTTCAGCCGCAGTCTTGCTGAACAGGGCCAGCACTGCCTCCAGCCTGTCCGCCGGAGCCTTGGCTATGCGTTTGTAGGCATCTATCTGCATCACGTCCCCGGAGAGGATGGCGGTATCTTCGTTCCACTTCTTCCACACGGTCTTCTGTCCGCGGCGCAGGGGAGAGCGGTCCATGATGTCGTCGTGCAGCAGGGTGAAGGTATGGAACACCTCGAGGGCCGCGGCCACCTCCATCAACTTGGGGGTTAGCCTGTCCTTGAAAACGGAATAGGCCGTGAGGCATAGTTTCGGACGGATGCGCTTTCCGCCTATTCCAATCATGTATCTGAGAGGATCATAGAGCCCGGCAGGCTCCTCGGGAAATTGAATCTCGTTGAAAAGGCGCACGATGGCGCCATCGATGTGTGTTTCGGTCAACATAGCTGCGCGTTTATGCACAAATATAGCTAAATTTGCTCTTGAAATGAAAATTACTTTAGGCGACATACTTTCGGGCCGGGTGCGGATTGTAGTGCGGCGCAGGAGGCGCAAGCTGGCGGAAACACCGGAGGTGAAGCAGCTCCGCGCCGAGGCCAAGGCCTACCTCCCCGGAAGACTGAAAGAGCTGGCTGAACTGAATGGATTCCAGTACAACCAGCTACGCATAAAACACAATGTCAGCAACTGGGGAAGCTGCTCGGTCAAGGGAAACATCAACCTTAACCTGAATCTGATGCGCCTGCCCGCCGAACTGCAGGACTATGTGATGCTCCACGAGCTCTGCCATCTGAAGCACATGAACCACGGCCCGGAATTCCACGCCCTTCTGGAGAGCGTCTGCCCGGATCACCGCAGGCTCCAGCGCCAGCTCAAAGAGTATAAATTAATCTAGGGCTTCTATCAGCCTGATGCTTACCGAACGCAGCTGCTGCCAGCCGGAAGCATCCGTCAGCCTTATCATAAAGTGATATTCTCCCAGGTCCACATCCTCGGGAATGGGAATCTTCAGATCTACCTCATAGCTGCTCTGGCCCGCAGGGATCTTGTAGTCCTTATTGTAGATCCAAGGATTAACCGGGTCTTTTTTCGGGTCCTGACGGCATTCCCCCGCCTCCGTGCCGTGGGTGTGATGGTCGAAGTTGTTGTGGACCTCGAGATTGAACGAGCCCAGCTCCACGTCATCGGTGAAGAGGCAGGCCACCGGCAAAAAAGTCCCAAGGGGATACTCCTGGCAGTTGGTAGGGGAGATGTACTCCTCCACCGGCAGGATCTCCGGAGGGACGAGATCCTTTTCCCCGGAAGAACTGCTGCACGCACAAAGTGCGCACAGCAGGAAAATTGACAGATATCTATTCATCGTGATGTTCGTGTTCGTCGTATTCCACCACCTGCACGTGGGCCTCCACGGTAGTGGTCTGCCCTTCCTGGTCGGTGACGCTGAAATGAAGGTGATATTCTCCCAGAGGAGCCTCTTCGGGGATGTCGATATGCTCGTGGAATTCGGTATTCTTTACTCCGATATACTTGCCTTCGGTGTAGGCCTTCTCGATCTCGTAGCTTCCGTCTTCCTTGTGGAACTCCACGTCGATACGCTTTACCAGGCCCTCGGCCACGATGTCGGCTTCGAGGTGCATGTCGTCGCCACGCATGGCGGTCTTGCTGTTCTCGTGCCCGACCTCGGTCAGGGTGATTTCGGGTTTTGCGGCCTCATCGTCCTTCTTGCAGGAGATGGCCAGGAGAGTAAATACGATGATAGCGGAAAGGCTGAGGATAATATTCTTTTTCATTTTATTCTTGTTTAAAATTCGAGCCCCAGCATAAGCGAAGCATTCCTGCCGGGCTCGGGGACTCCTATGAGTCTGTAATAGCTTGTATGGTCGTAATAACGCCGGTTCAGCAGGTTTTCCAGCTGAACTGCGGCTTTGAGAACTACGGGGCCGAGGGAGAAACTCTTCCCGGCCGAGAAATTGAGGGTGTACCAGCCCTCGGTGGGCTTTTCGGGAGGCACGATCTCATCCTGCCGTCCGGCAATGCGGACGTCCATCAGCACGAAACCATCTCCCGGGAAAGTATAACGGGCATCGAAACCGGCCTTCCAAGGCGGCGAGAAGGGGAGCCCATATCCCTTCTTGGCGCCGGACAGCTGCCGGGCGTAGAGATATTCTCCCTTGGCTTCCAGCTCCAGGCAGCTCAGGACCTTCCAGGTAAGCTGGGCCTCGAAACCGCTGCGGAAAACCTCCGCCTGAGTGTAGTTGTACATCTGCAGACCTTCGTAATAATTGGATCCCGGATTCAGATAGATGTAGTTGGGAAACAAGTTCAGATAAGGATCCAGACGGAAAGATAGCTTCTTCCCTATCCAATTGATACTGGCATCTGCCTGGTATGACTGCTCAGGCTTCAGTTCGGCCGAGCCTTTTTCGTAACGGAAGATATGGTAGTTCACTCCGTCGGCTCCCAGCTCCTTGGGGATGGGAACCCGGAAACTCTTGCCAAGATTGGCCTTCAGCACCCATCTGCCCGGGCTCCAGGCAAGGCCCGCCGACCAGGTGAAACTGTCGAAGTGGCGGGAGATGTCGCCGGAGCGCTGCTTATATGCCGGAGTGCCGTCTTCGTCGGGCGTGGTGAACCAGTCCGTGTAGCCGTGGATATCGGTGTACACATGGTCGTAACGCAGGCCGGCATTGAAGTTCAGTTTCTCCGAAACCGTATGCCGGTCCGTCAGGTACAGGCCTGTGGAAAGAGTCTCGAAATCCGGAATAATGAAGCCCCATCCGCCTCTGCGGTTGTGCTGGAATTCTGCGTCCAGCCCGGTCTGTAGAAGATTCTTCTCCGAAAGGATTATCTTCCCGCCAAGCTTTCCGGTTAGGGTATGCTTGCGGAAATCCCTCTCCAGATCGTCCGGCGGAGTGGGCATATATCCGTGGGATACCGGCTCCGAACGCTCCTGCCTGTGGTTCAGCTGCCAGGCCACGTCCCCGTCGAGGGTAAAACCCTCTCCGTGCAAGTGGGAATGGTTGTGCAGAGTGAGATGGCTCACGCTCTGCCAGGGCAGGTCGATGTCCCGGCGGGAGGCATCGTAGTCGATCTCCGACAGGCGTACTTCCAGGCCGTGTGCATTGGCAAAGAATCCGCTCTTGGACCAGGTCTCCGACACTTTGAAATCGTTGCGGAAACTCGGGCTCACGTAGCCCAGGGTGAGGGAAGCGTCCCTCTCCAGGCCGGCAGTGTTGCGCAGAGTCCCGTCCTTCAGGGGAATCCTGTAGGAGTAATATTCGATTTCATCCGTGGGAACCTTGTAGTCGGCGTAGTCGGATCCGGTCAGATGCAGTTTCCAGTAGAAGTGTTCCCTGCGCCCCTGAAGCCGGGCGGAAAGCCCTCCGGAGAGGTTGTTGCTCCTCCCGAAGAGCTTTACCCGGCCCTCGAAGGCCTTGATGGGCAGGTAATTGGTGTAGATGCCCAGCACGCCCCCGATGGCATCGGAGCCGTACATCAGAGCCCCCGGGCCCTTGACGACTTCTACCCTGTCCACTGCGAACTGATCTATTTCCAGGCCATGGTCGTCGCCCCACTGCTGCCCCTCGTGCTTTATGCCGTCCACCGCAACTGCGATACGGTTGAATCCCAGACCGCGGATTGCAGGTTTGGACTGGCCGGAACCAATGGCTCTGGCCTGCACTCCGGGGATGCTGCTGAGGCTTTGCGCCAGTGTCCCGGAAAAATTGTTTTCTATGTAATTTCGGCCTACTTCCACGCTGCCGAGGCTGAGGTGCATCAGTTCCTGGCGCTTTGACTCACCGTAGATGGTGGCCGGGCCCAGGACTTGCACCGTGTCTTGTAGCTGCAGCAGCATGACGGCAGCCAGGATGGATGCTATCATACTTTCCCTTTAAAAATGTTCGTGATTCGGTTTTATGCGAAACAGAACACCGGGGGAGCGCGGGAGCGGGTATCGAGCAGATGGGCAGAGAATACTGCCTGCTGCAGATTGGAGATGATTCCTGAGAGAAGCCTTGTAGGGGGCAGCAGCAGAGCCGCCATCGCAAGCACGTAAGGAAGGCCCAGGAAATGGCAGAGAAGGCAGTTGGAAAGCCCTCCGTCAATGGGAACCAGATGGCCGTGATGAGGTACGTGCTGCGCGCATTGTTCGCACTTCGGCTCGTCGGGAAGGACGGGATGGTGGTGGAAAGAAGCCGCAAACGCAGCCAGCAGATAGACTGCCAGCAGGAATACGGATACTATGCGCTTTGTGCTTCTCATCAGGGATGCAAAAATACAACAAATACCGGGAAATTGTGTACTTTTGTAGATTATGGACCGGAAAGAACTGGAAATAATGGCGCCGGCAGGCAATTTCGAATGTCTGCAGGCAGCTATCGAGGGTGGTGCCGATTCCGTGTATTTCGGAGTCGGAAACCTTAATATGAGGGCGCATTCGGCTAACAATTTCGCGCCCGGGGACCTAAAGGAGGTGACCCGCATCTGCCGCGAGGCCGGTGTAAAAAGCTATCTTACCCTCAATATCTGCCTCTATCCCGAGGATCTTCCGGATATGCGTCAGGCCCTGGACAAAGCCAAGGAGGCCGGAGTGGATGCCATCATCGCCTCCGACATCGCGGCCATCTCCTATTGCCGCCAGATAGGCCTGGAGGTGCATATCTCCACCCAGCTCAGCATCTCGAACCTGGAGGCCTTGCGCTTCTATGCGCAGTTCGCCGACGTGGTGGTGCTGGCCCGCGAACTCAACCTGGACCAGGTGCGCAGCATCTACGACGGAATAGTCCGCGAGCAGATAAAAGGCCCTTCCGGGAAGCTGGTCCGCATAGAGATGTTCGCCCACGGGGCCCTCTGCATGGCCATTTCCGGCAAATGCTATCTGAGCCTCCATACCGCGGGGCAGTCCGCCAACCGCGGGGAGTGCATACAGATCTGCCGCCGCGGCTACGGAGTGACCGACCTCGAGACCGGCAACGAACTCAACATCGACAACAAGTACATAATGTCCCCCAAGGACCTCTGCACCATAGAGTTCATGGGGAGGATAATAGAATCCGGCGTGAAGGTCTTCAAGATAGAGGGCCGCGCCCGCAGTGCGGAGTATGTGAAACGCTGCGCCCAGTGCTACAGGGAAGCGGCGGATGCCGTCTGCGACGGGACCTACACTCCCGAAAAGGCCGCCGAACTGAAAGACAGGCTGGGAGAGGTGTTCAACCGCGGATTCTGGGACGGCTACTACCAGGGCGCCCGCCTTGGCCAGTGGAGCAATGTCTATGGCTCCCAGGCCAGCCGCAGGAAGGTCTATGCCGGCAAGGTGACCAATTGGTTCGACCGCATAGGCGTGGCTGAAGTTACCGTGGAAAGCGCTCCCATCTGCACCGGAATGGACCTGATGGCAATTGGCAGCACCTCGGGAGTGGTGGAGTTCAAGGCGGAAGACATTCGCGTGAACTTCGAACCTGTGCGCGAGGCCCCCAAGGGCTCCAAGTGTTCCATAGCCCTGCCGGAGGGCAGCCGCCTGCGCAGGGGGGACAAGGTTTACATCTGGGAAGAAGTGGAACGGATTATGCAGTAAAGGACTTACGATGAAAAACAAAGCTTTAGCAATAATCGCGCTATTGGCCATCAGCATTACGGCCGGCGCCCAGTCAAAACTATTCAAACTCGGACAGGCAGTGGAAGTCAACACTGCCATCCTCCAGGAACTCAACCGCAGCTATGTGGACAGCCTTCCAGTCGAAAGGATGAACAAGGCCGGGATCGATGCCATGCTAGGCACCCTCGATCCCTATACCATCTATGTCCCGGAAGAGGAGAACGAGGACTTCGAACTAATGATAGGCAAGACCTACGGAGGCATCGGAGCCATCATCTATAAACCCAAGAAAGAAGAACCCGTGCTCATCAACGAGCCTTATGCAGGCTCCCCGGCCGCCAGGGCCGGCCTGCAGTGTGGGGACCAGATTCTCAACATCGACGGCGAGACTACCATCGGCCTGACTGCCGCCGAAAGCAGCGAGAAGATGAAGGGCAAGCCCGGCACCAAGGTCGTCTTCCGCGTGCGCAAGGTTCGCAGCGGGGAGGAAAAAGACATAACCATCACCCGCGAAAAGATACACATCCCCGACATCGAATATGCCGACCTGCTGGATGGCAGCACCACCGCTTACATACGCATCGGAGGCTTTACCGAGGGTCTGGGAGAGGATTTCCGTTCCAAGGTCAAGGCTCTCAAGGGCCGTGGCATGGAGAAGCTCGTGATCGACCTCCGCGGCAATGGCGGCGGACTGATGAACGAGGCCGTGAACATCGTGTCCGCCTTCGTTCCCAAGGGTTCCCTGGTAGTATCTTCCAAGGGCAACAAG
>JAILMV010000077.1 GCA_024692185.1 Bacteroidales bacterium
TTCATGCGGCGTGCGAGAAGCACCAGGTTGGCACCCTGGCTGGCAAAAGCCTTGGCCATCTGGAGGCCAAGTCCTGTGGAAGCTCCGGTAACCACGGCAACGCGGCCGGAAAGATCAAAATAATTTTTCATGATCGTTTTACTTTGATGATGTTTCTTAGATTCGATATCTGGGAAATAATCTTGTCGAGTTCAGTATTGGAAGGCACCAGCAGGCGCACGGAAATATCGTACTGACCATTGCGGGCATTCTCGTTCACATTGAACGAGCGCAACGATGCCCGGAACTGGCCTATGATGGTCATTATCGACGATATTGCAGCCTGCTCCGGCTCGGAGATGATGTTCAGCGTGCACTGGAAATCCCCCGAAGAAGCACTCTCCTGCCACACCACCTTCTGGATGCGGTAAGGATACTTCTCCATAAGCTGGGCGGCGTTCGGGCAGCTCATACGGTGGATCTTGATGCCGTCGGTGCGGGTCACGAAGCCGAACACATCGTCCCCGAACACAGGATTGCAGCACTTGGAGAGCTTGTAATCAAGCCCGCGCACGTTCTTGGCATTGATGACCAGGATCTCGTCGTTGCCGCCGGAGAACACCATGGAACGGTCCTTGGTGGCCTGGGAGGCCTCTTTGGCAAGGCTGTCGTCGTGGTTTATTATGAAGGACTTTATGTCGTTGATGTCGATGACCTCGCGGGCGATATCGGCCATGAAGGAAATCACCGAACTGTACTGGTGGGCCTTCATATACTCCTGCTGGAGCGAATCCGGCCACTCGAGCTTCCAGTTCTTCAGGCGCCTCTCCAGCAGCTCGCGTCCGTCGGCCCCCAGCTTCCTTTCCTCGGCATCCAGCTCCTGCTTGATCTTGGTACGGGCCTTCGAGCTGACCACAAAGTTCAGCCAGTCGCGATTAGGCTTCTGGTTCTTGCTGGTCATTATCTCCACCGTATCGCCGGTATGGAGTTTCTCGCGGATCGAGACGGCCTTCCCACCTACACGGCCGCCGGTACAGTGGATACCGACATTGGTGTGGATGTTGAAGGCAAAGTCCAGCACAGATGCGCCGGCCTGCAGTATGCGCAGCTCACCGGTTGGGGTGAACACGAAAATCTCTTTCGAAGGAGGTTGCGGAAGATCCTCGGGCTTGGTTTCGGCGGGATGCTCCAGGGCATAGCGGACGGATTTCAGCCAGCGGTCCATATTGGCCTCGTGCTGAACTCCCTTGTAGGCCCAGTGGGCAGCCTGCCCGTTCTCGGCCTCGTAGTCCATGCGCTTGGTACGTATCTGCACTTCCAGGGCATTTCCCTGTTTGTTCTTGACCGTAATATGCAGGCTTTCGTAGCCGTTCGGGCGAGGGGTGGTCAGCCAGTCGCGGAGGCGCTTGGTATCCGGCTCGTACTCCTCGGTAACGTAGGAATACACCTTCCAGCAGAGCTCCTTCTCCAGCTTCGGATCCTGTTCGCAATCGATTATGAAGCGTATGGCGAACACGTCGTACACGCCCTCGAAAGGCACTTTCTGCACCTGCATCTTACGGTAGATGGAATAGGCGGTCTTGGTTCGTATCTTCAGTTTATATACGATTCCTGCGTCGGAGAGCTTCTGCTTCAGAGGTTCGATGAACTCCGCCATCAGCCTCTCGCGGTCGCGCTCGGTGGCCTTAAGCTTATTGGTAATGGCCCTGTACTGCTCTGGATCGGCATAGCGGAAGTAGATGTTCTCCAGCTCGCTCTTGATATTGTACAGGCCGAGCTGATGCGCCAGGGGTATGTAGAGCATCAGGGTCTCCAGCATCTTCTGGTCGCGCGAGCTTTTCGGGAAGATGGCAAGGCTGCGCATAACCTCCAGGCGGTCGGCAATCTTTAGCACCGTCACGCGGGGGTCGGCAGAGTACTGGACTATCAGTTTCTTATAGTTTTCAGCCTCCAGGCGGGTATCCTTGGGCTTGATGGTAGATATCTTGTTAAGGCCGTCCACCATGGTCAGGACATCGTGCGGGAAACTTGAGATGTCCACATCTTTATGGACGCGGGTTGCCTCGTGCAGATAGACTGCGGCGCTGCACACGTCCGGCAGGCCGAGTTCGTCGCGGGCAATGGCCGCAACCGCATCGGCGTGCCCTATGAAGGGGCTCCCGTCGAAGCGTAACTCATCTTTCAGGGCCGAGAGGGCGAGCTCCCGAGCTTTCTGTACCAACTCTTCCATTACTGTTTTCCTCTTTGATTCAAAGCTTTCTGAAAGGCACGGGCATTCTTGAGATGCTCGGAATAAGTACGCGCGAAACGGTGCGAACCGTCGAAGGAGGAATCCGCGCAGAAGAATAGATAGCCCGATGAGGTATCCGGGTTCAGCACGGCTTCGATATATTCCTTCCCGGGCACGTTGATGGGTCCGGGAGGCAGGCCCTTATGAATATAAGTATTATAAGGCGAGTTTATCTTCAGGTCCTTCTTGAGGATGCGGTTGGTTTCGTAGTTAAGTAGGAAGGCGATGGTGGGATCGGCCTGCAGGGGCATTCCCTTGTGCAGACGGTTCAGATACACTCCGGCAATCCGGGTGTAGTCCGAGGGCATGGTGCTCTCCCCTCTCACTATGGATGCGAGGATGGAGGCCTGCAGTTTGCTGAGGCCCTGCCTCTTTGCCTTGGACACCCTATCGACAGTCCAGAAGGCATCCCAGGCCTTTTTCTGGCGGGCGAAGATCTCATCGATGGAATCCGTCCAATACATCTCGTAAGTGTCCGGAAGGAAGAGGGAGAAGGCCGTGGAGGGGGTGAATCCATAGCGGCCGAGCAGCTCGGGGTTTTCCAGAGCGGCGGCCACGGTGGCGGAATCCACCATCATCTGATTGGAAATGGATTTGGCAAGAGATCCCTTGAGGCGGACGGAAGGGATGCGCAGGCGCACGGGGGTCTGCCAGCCATTGTTGAGCATGCGGGAGATATAGGCGCTGGTATGGCCCTGCTCCACGAGATAGTGGCCGGGCTGGATGTATTCGGCTACCTTGTGGTCCTTGAAGGCCCTTGCGAGGCTTTTCGGGCGGGCTATGACCGAATCCAGGCTGGCGAGCACATCTTCCGGAGCGGTGTCGGGATACACATAGAGGTCCATACTGCGTTCGGCGTTGGGGAGTTTGTTGTCCGACAGCCAGGACCATGCTTTGCCGCCGCCCACTACGGCTACAGCAACGCAGATACCCACCAATAACCTATTTATAATATTTTTCGAAGACTTTTTCATTTGATTTTCTTAAGATAGATGACATCTCCCTCTATGGGCTGATAATCGGCGGTAAGCCCCGGGTTCCACTTCAGCAGGAACTTCATCTTAACTCCGAAACGCTGGGAAATCTCCCAAAGGCTCATTGGTTTGTCGTCCGCCACATACATCGGAAGGCCGTAGGGCGCCTGGCGTTTCTTGCCTTTCAGATAGACCACCTCGCCTATCTTCAGCGGGCGCATCGAGGAAAGGTCGTTGAAACGGAGGATCTCCTTCTGGAAAAGATTGAATTCCAGGGCGATGCTTTCGTAGGTATCTTCCGGCTCCGCATATACGCAGAGGATGCCGTTCTTCTTGTAAACCTTGCGCTCCAGGCGGAAGGAATAGTTTTCCGCGGCCTGACCCTTGCGAACAGGGTTCTTGACCTCTACCTGGGCCTTTTTCTCTATCTTAAGCGGGGATTCCGGGACTGCTGCGGATGAGCTCCCCGGCACTTTGCCGGAATCGTATTGGTACAGCTTGTAATCTTCTATTATCTTGATAAGCTTCTCGGCGTATTTGGGATCGGTGGCATAGCCGGCCTTCTTCAGGCCCTTCGCCCAGCCCTTGTAGTCTGTGGGTTTCAGCTCGAAAAGGGACTTGTAGCGGTCCTGGTAGCGGAGGAAGTCACTGTGGTCCCGGAAGGATTCCTCGGCGCTCCCATATACCCGGAAACATTCGTTGGGGGCGTCGTCATTCACCCTCATGGTCTTTCCCTTCCAGTTGCGGTGGCACTTGATTCCGAAGTGGTTGTTGCCGTCCGCAGCGAGGCTGGAGAGCCCGTAGCGCGATTCCAGCATTCCCTGGGCCAGGGTGATGCTGGCGGGTACGCCGGAACGCTGCATCTCGCTTACCGCGATGGATGCATACTTCTTTATATATTCATTCTGAGGAGTATCAGATGCTGCCGTCAGGGCAGCCAACATCGCCAGAACTATCAGAAGACATCTTTTCATATTCGCGAATATACGGAATTTCAAAGATATCTCCATCATTTACGGTGAAGGATTCGGGGAAAATCTCACGGCATTCAGCGGCCAGGGTTTCGATGTCCTTTATGCGCGAAGAGTAGTGACCTATAATGAGTTTGGCGGCTCCGGCCTCGCGGGCGCAGAGGGCGGCCTGGCGGCTGGTGGAGTGGAAGTATTGCGCGGCTTTGTCTTCCATTCCTGCGGGGTAGGTGGCTTCGTGGTAGAGAAGATCCACGCCCTGCACGTAGGCGGGGAGTTCGGGGAAGGGGGCGGTGTCGGAGACGTAGGCGTAGGAGCGGGGTTTCCAGGGGTTCCTGCGGGGGGTTACGATTTCGTCGAACCTGTAGCCGTAGCAGTCTATCTTATGGTTCAGGGGAAAAGCCGTCACCTGCATATTCTTCGTCGTCATAGGGGGTGTACCCCCCTCAGACGCCTCGCTCCGCTCGGCCCCACCATTCGCTTCGCTCATGGTCCCCCCTCTTACATTGCCGAGGGTGGCATGGTCTTCAAGGGGTACACCCGCTATGACGACCGGCATTTTAGAGGTAATCGGATGGAAAACTATTTCGTAGCTGAGGTCCTGACCGAAGTAGGAGCGGAAGAAATTGAGTATGGGCCCCAGGTTCTGCGGCCCGAAAATGTGAAGATCCCCGGTACGACGATAAAGACTCATGGTACTGAGCAGACCGAAAAGCCCGAAACAATGATCCCCGTGGATGTGGGAGATGAAGATTGCCTCGATCTTCACGAAAGAAAGATGTTCCTGACGGATGCGCTGCTGGGTTCCTTCGCCGCAATCAAGGAGAAACAAGCGCCCGTGCACGGACAGTGCCTGGGCGCTTGGATTTCTATCGGAAAAGGGAAGGGCCGAAGCCGAACCCAATATCGTCAAGGTGAAGTTCACGGGAATTACTCTCCCTTCTCGAGCTTCTCCTTCAGAGCGGCAAGAGCGTCGATGTCACCGAGGGTGGTCTTCTCGACAGCCTTGTTGATGCTCTTCACGGCCTTGCTGGTGTTGCTAGCCTCGGTAGC
>JAILMV010000093.1 GCA_024692185.1 Bacteroidales bacterium
TTGGGAATACGGGGTTCTTTTTCTGCCATTATTTCTTCTTTTTGCGGAGTATCTTGTCCACCATGCCGTATGCGAGGGCCTCCTCGGAATTCATCCAATAATCGCGGTCCGCATCTGCGAACACCTTTTCGAAAGGCTGGCCGCTGTGCTCTGCGATTATGCGGCAGAGTTCGTCGCGGGTCTTTTCGATTTCCTTGGCTGCAATCAGGATGTCGGAAGCCTGCCCACGGGCGCCTCCGAGCGGCTGATGGATCAGCACGCGGCTGTGAGGCAGGGCGGCACGCTTGCCCTTGGTACCGGCGCAGAGCAGCACGCTGCCCATGGATGCGGCCATACCGGTGCAAACGGTTGCGATGTCCGGCTCAACTATCTGCATAGTATCGTAGATTCCCAGACCGGCCGATACGCTACCACCAGGAGTGTTCAGGTAGAGGGTGATGTCGGCGTTGCTGTCGGTCGAAGAAGCCAGGAACAGCAGCTGGGCCTGGACGATATTGGCCACGTCATCGTCGATAGGCACGCCCAGGAAGATGATGCGGTCCATCATCAGGCGGCTGAAGACATCCATCGATGCCACATTCAGCTTACGCTCTTCGATGATGGTAGGGTTGATGTAGGAATCCGTTGCCGAGCTATAACGGTGCAGGGTCATCGACCCCACACCGAATTCGGACTTCGCAAATTTCTCGAAATCAGACATACTTATTTAAGTTCGCGGAATTTCTCCGAAGTGATCTTCTTTGCCTTGGCAGTAACCTCTTCCTTGAGCTTGCCGAGGACCTTGTTGTCCTCTACCTGCTCTACGAGGCGGTCGATCTGGGAGCGGTCCTGCATCATGTTCTGTACGGCATCCTTGACGATTTCTTCAGGGACATTGGGCATTCCGTACATGGCATACTGATAGTGGACATATCCCACTGCGGCATCCTGGATATCCTTCTGCTCGATCTTGAAATCATACTTGCGCATGAAAGCAGAACGGATGAGCTGCCAGCGGAAGTCTGCGAGGAAACCGTCGAAATCCTTCTCGACATCCTCCTTGCTCACCTTGCCGGAATTGGCCTCGAAGAGCCACCTCTTCATGAAGGCCTCGGGAAGGTCGAATTTGATCTTCTCCACGAAATGGTCGCGGATGTCCTTGGTGAACCTCCATTCGGACTGCTGGGCATACTCGCTCTCGAGACGAGCGGAGAGTTCCTTCTCGATATCTTCGTCGGACTTCTCTTCCTTCTTGTCCTCATAGTACTTCTTGAGGTTCTTGGTCATCTCGGCCTTATCCTTAGCGGAAGCGCTGATGGTATATTTCTCGATAACATCCTCCTTACCGGCGGAAACCTCGAACTCGGGATAGGTGGCGATGTCGAAGATGAAGGTGAAATCGTTACCATCCTTCCACTCGACCTCGGGCTGCTTCTCGCTGCCGAGAGGCTCTCCGAGCACGCGGAGCTTGTTTTCGTCGATAAAATCCTGGAGTCCCTTCGAGATCACCTCGTTTACGGACTCGGCAAGAATCTGGTCGCCATAGACGCGGCGCACGAGGCTCTCGGGAACCATTCCCTTGCGGAAGCCTTTGAAGTCGGCAGTGCGGCGGCGCTGGGCAAGTTTCTTACGTACAGATTCTGCATAGTCACCCTTTTCGATGTTAAGGGTTAGTTCGATGTTAAGGTCATCGAGCTGTTTCTTTTCTAATTTCATTTCAGTAAACCTATTAATTTGTTTTTACGTTTCGGATAAGCTACACGCCCATGATACATCTGGGCGAGATAATTCTTGAGTGTGGATTTCACGATTCCGAGGTCCTTCACGCTGATTTCGGCCTCGGAGAACTGTCCCTGCTCCATCTTTCCCTCGACTATCCTTTCCACGAAGGCATCGAAGGATTCGGGGCTATAGTCCTTGAGCGAGCGGGAAGCCGCCTCTATGCTGTCGCAAAGCATTAGGATGGTCTGCTCGCGGGTTACGGGCTTGATGCCCGGATAAGTGAATTCCCCTATTTCGGAAGGGTCTCCGCCGGCTTTCAGGAAGCGGTCGTAGAAATACTCCACGACGGTGGTTCCGTGATGCGAAAGGATGAAAGCACGGATGACGGAAGGGAGGCGGTGCTTCTGGGCAAGCTCGGCTCCGTCGATGATGTGTTTGATGATGTCCTGTGCGCTCTGCTGAGGAGAAAGGTCCTCGTGATAGCGGAGATTGCCGTCGGCAGAGAGCATGGATTCATTCTCCACGAAGCACATCGGATTGAGCATCTTTCCTATGTCGTGGTAGAGGGCTCCGGCCCTTACCAGCTGCACGTTGGCACCGATGGCACCGGCAACCGCATCGGCCATGTTCATGACCTGCAGGGAATGCTGGAAAGTGCCGGGGGCCTTCTGCTCAAGTTCGCGCAGCAAGGAGCTGGAAGTATCGCAAAGCTCGTTCAAGCGATAGACCGAAACGAGATTGAAGATCTTCTCGAAAAGATAGGAAAGAGGATAACCTGCCACGCAGAGGAAGGCCGAGAACAGCAGCATCCAGGCGGTCTTCAGCATGTTCCCTCCCATAATGTCGGTGAGCCTCAGGCCAAGGAAGACGGTGAAGAGCACCGCAAATGTAATGAACGCGTTAAGGAACTGGCGCCAGCCCTTGTTGAAGTGCTTGAAGGTAATCATGGAGATCACTCCTCCAGCAAGGAAAATGGTGAACACTCCCCTTCCGGCCTCCGCATAGAAGAGCAGGGGCAGAAGCGAAATGCCATAGGTCATAACTACCAGACGGTCGTCGAAGAAGGCTTCCAGCAAGAGTGCGCAAAGCACGAAGGGGACCATGAAGAGATAGTCCGGATGCAATCTGGGGAAGACTATCGAGAGTACCGTGAATATAGTGAAGACCAGGGTAAGGTAGAGATATTTTCCGTTATCGTTGAAGACGGTGGGATTCACAAGCCTTATGGCGAAGAAGAGGAAAACTACCAGCAGCAAGGCGATTATGGCATTTCCCAGCCAATATAGGAAGGCCGAGGAAGATGCTCCCACGCTGGAATTGTACTCCTTTACGTACGAGACTATCATCTGGTCGATTTCGGCCGTGACGATCTCTCCGTTTTTGACTATGTACTGACCTGCGCTCACATAGCCGGACGTGGTGGATATGGCTTCGGCAGCCGTAGTGTTGAGCTGCTCGCTGAGCTGCTTGTCGTAGCTCAGGTTGGGGACCACCAGTTCGCGGGCGGAAACGGCACGCAGCACTGAATCAGCATTGACCTCAGGGCATTCGGAAATAACCGTCTCGGCAAATACCGCTCGTGCATCGCTGAGCCTGAGTATCTCGCTGGAAGGCCTGGCTACGGCCCTTTTGCCCTTCTGCACGTAAATAATGTCGGAGGGGCTGGATATGCCATCGTCCCCGACAACTCCCTTCTCATAGATATTCTTCAATGCCGAGGCAAGGACGGAACGCAGCAGGGGGCAAGTGTCCATCTCCAAGGACTCGGCAGCACGGATGTTACGGTCAACCACATCGTCCAGATACTTGTAGTAAGGGACGATGACCTCGGTGGCCTGCCTGCGCTCCTCTACCAGCTGGTCTTCTGTCTTGAGGATGGGGAAATCGATGGGCGCTATCAGCGTCTCATATTTCCAGGGGGCACCTTTGCGGTAATCATAACTGAGCTTGGCGCTCCGGGGAAGCACCATCAGGATTATGAAGAATACGAATATGAGCGGGACGAACTTTTTCATTTGAACGGGCTGTTGGCTTCGCGGGCAATGAACTTGTAGGTCAGTTTGTCGGTCAGTCTGGGGAAGAGGCGGTGGGCAATCACCGTGGCCTTGCCGAGACCGGTGAGTATGCATTCCGACTTACGCGTGCGAAGCGCCTTGGCAAGATGCCCGGCGCATTCCTCGGCGCTCATCAGCTTGCCCTCGTCCAGAGGAGTCTCTCCCTGGGCGGAGCCGTCGGCGGTGAGAGCCGCATTGCGTACGTTCGAAGATGTGTATCCGGGAGCGAACACAAGCACGTTCAGGCCGTCCTTGAGATGCTCAATACGGATGGTATCCAGGAAGCCCCGGATTGCATATTTCGAGGATGAATAACCGGTGCGGGCGGGCAGAGCGGAATAACCGGCGATGCTGATTACGCCTGCAACCTGGCCTTTCCTCTCGAGGAGATAAGGCAGGGCATACTTGGTGCAGTTGACCGTTCCCCAGAAATTGACGTCCATCAAAGAATGGATTACTTTCAGGTCGAGGTCCTTGAACATGGCACGCATCGAAAGGCCTGCATTGTTCACAAGTATGTCGATTCCGCCGAAACGCTCCACGCAAGCATCTACCAGAGCCTTGCAATCAGACTCTACGCTGACGTCGCATTTCACACACAGAACCCTGTCGGCAGGGCCCACCGAAGGGGCCAGGGCCTCGAGTTTGTCCAGTCTCCTGGCAGCCATGGCCACCTTGGCACCGAGCGATCCGAATAGACGCGCCGAAGCCAGCCCGATTCCCGAGCTGGCTCCAGTGACGACTATCACTTTATCTTTGAAATATTCGGAATTGTTCACTATTTCGGAATGACTGGATTATTTTACGGTCATTGCGGCAATGTCGTCGCCATCGTAAGCGCCGGCATCGAGTTTTGCCTTGATTTCCTTGAAGGCCTTGAGAGTGTACTCCACATCTTCCATGGTATGGGCTGCGGTACAGACGATACGGAAGATTATCATGCCCTTGGGGATGACGGGGTAGATGACCATTGAGCAGAAGATCTTGTAGTTCTCGCGGAGATCCTTTGCCATCTTGGTGGCCTGTGCGATACCGCCCTTGATGTGTACGGGAGTAACGCAAGCCTCTGCCTCGCCGATGTCGAATCCTTCCTTCTTGAAGCCATCCTGGATGGCGTGGGTAATGGCCCAGCACTTCTTGCGGAGCTCATCTCCCTCAGGAGAATCGATGATTTCCATACGCTTCATGTTGCCGATTACGAGAGGCATGGGAAGGCTCTTCGCATACATCTGGCTGCGCATGTTGGCACGCAGGTAGTTGATGATGCTATGAGGACCTGCCACGAAGCCGCCGATGGAAGCCATGCTCTTGGCAAAGGCGCCGATGTAGAGATCCACGCCGTCCATTACACCGAAATGCTCGGAGGTACCGCGTCCGTGCTCACCGAGGAGGCCGAAGCCGTGGGCATCGTCGATGAGGATGCGGAAGTTGTGCTTCTTCTTGAGGGCAACGATTTCGTCCAGTTTGCCGAGTGCGCCGGTCATACCGTAAACGCCTTCGGTGATTAGCAGCACGCCGCCGCCATTCTCTTCGGCCTCGGCGCAGGCGCGGGTAAGCACCTTGTCGCAGTCGGCCATGTTATTGTGGCGATATTTGTATTTGCTGCCGATGTGCAGACGGATACCGTCCAGCAGGCAGGCGTGGCATTCAGCATCATAGACCACCACATCGTGACGGGCAAGCAGTGCATCGATGGTGGAAACGATTCCCTGATAACCGAAGTTGAAGAGGAAGGCATCTTCCTTCTTCTCGAACTCGGCGAACTTCTTCTCGAGAGCCTCGTGATAACGGGTGTGACCCGACATCATACGAGCGCCCATGGGATAGGCAAGACCCCACTTGGCAGCTGCCTCGGCGTCGGCCTTGCGCACCTCGGGGTGATTGGCCAGTCCGAGATAGTTGTTAAGGCTCCAGTTCAGCACGGGGATGCCGTTGAAGATCATATGGGGCCCGAGTTCGCCTTCGAGGCGGGGGTACATGTAATATCCGAATCCTTGTTCGAAATACTGGCCGATAGGGCCGCCGGAATCGCGTTCGATGCGATCAAAAATGTCTAGCATAAGTGTATAGGTTTAAGCATCAATATTTGCGTAGTGTGCATTCTCTTCGATGAACTGCCTGCGGGGCGGTACGTCGTCGCCCATAAGCATGGAGAAGGTCCTCTCGGCCTGGGCGGCGTTCTCGATGGTAATCTGGCGCAGACGGCGGTTGGCGGGATCCATGGTGGTTTCCCACAGCTGCTGGTCGCTCATTTCACCAAGACCTTTGTAACGCTGTACGGTGTAACCCTTGTCGGAACCCTTCCCGAGCCTGAGGGCTGCTTCCTCGCGCTGCTCCTCGGTCCAGCAATAGACCTCCTCCTTGCCTTTCTTCACGAGATAGAGCGGAGGTGTTGCGAGATATACGTAACCGTTCTTGATAAGGTCGAACATATAACGGAAGAAGAAGGTCAGGATAAGGCAGGCGATATGGCTGCCATCGACATCGGCATCGGTCATGATCACCACCTTGTGGTAACGCAGACGGCTGAGGTCCATGTGCTTTTCGCCGGTTTCATCTTCCTGGGCCACGCGGACACCGAGGGCAGTGTAGATGTTCTGGATTTCCTGGCTGTCGAAGGCGCGGCCCTCGGCTGCTTTCTCCACGTTCAGGATCTTGCCTCGAAGAGGGAGGATGGCCTGGTAACGACGGTCGCGGCCCTGCTTGGCGGTACCGCCTGCGGAATCACCCTCGACGAGGAAGAGTTCGCACTTCTCGGGATCGTTCTCTGAGCAGTCGGCGAGTTTGCCGGGGAGGCCTGCACCGGTCATGACGGTCTTGCGCTGCACCATTTCGCGGGCCTTGCGGGCTGCTGCGCGGGCTGTAGCGGCCAGAACAATCTTGTCAATGACGGTCTTTGCGAGCTTGGGATTCTCCTCAAGGAAGACGTCCATAGCAGCTGCAGTTGCCTGTGATACTGCGGAAGTAACTTCGGTGTTACCGAGCTTGGTCTTGGTCTGACCCTCGAACTGAGGCTCGGAAACCTTGACGGAGATGACTGCGGTAAGGCCCTCGCGGAAATCCTCCGGGGCAAGTTCTACCTTGGCCTTCTCGAGCAGCTTGTTCTTGTCCGCATAGTTCTTGAGTGAACGGCTCAGCCCCATCTTGAAACCCTGCAGATGGGTTCCTCCTTCGATGGTGTTGATGTTGTTCACATAGGAATATATCTTCTCGGAATAGCCGGTATTGTACTGGAGGGCTATGTCGATGGGGATGATCTTGTCGGAAGAGACGCAGACGGGCTCGGGGATGAGCTTCTGGGCACCGGCATCGAGGTAGTCGATGAATTCCTTGAGTCCGGCTTCGGAGTAGAAGAGTTCGGACTTGAAGACCTGCTTTCCGGTGGCCTTGCTCTCGCCGGATTCATCTACGACGAATTCATCCACGAGGGTGCGCTTGTCGGTAAGCTTGATGCGGATTCCCTTGTTCAGGAAGGAAAGCTCGCGGAGACGGGCGGCTAGGGTATCGTACTTGTAAACCGTGGTCTGGACGAAGATTTCGGGATCGGGATGGAAGGTGATGATGGTTCCGTGATCCTCTTCGGAGCACTCCCCTACGACCTCCACCTGGGTGATGGGCTTGCCTTTGGAATACTTCTGTACGAAGATCTTTCCTTCGCGGTGTACTTCGGCGACCAGCAGGTCGGAAAGGGCGTTAACGCAGGATACACCCACGCCGTGCAAACCTCCGGAAACCTTGTAGCTGTTCTTGCTGAACTTACCGCCGGCGTGCAGGACGGTGAGCACGACCTCGAGGGCGGAACGGTGTTCCTTGGGGTGCATTCCGGTAGGGATACCACGTCCGTTATCCTGTACGCGGATGGAATTGTCTTCGAGTATCTGGACGTCGATGGTATCGCAGAAACCACCCATGGCTTCGTCGATACTGTTATCCACTACCTCGTACACCAGATGGTGAAGACCACGCTCGGAAATGTCACCGATATACATGGACGGACGCTTGCGCACCGCCTCAAGCCCTTCGAGGACTTGGATACTGCCAGCCGAATACTGCTCTTCGGCAACCTTCATCTCTTCTGTTTCAATCATATTGTCTTGTTTTTATCTTATTTTCAAAAAAGGATGCGAATTTAGTCAAATTATCTCAAATTCAGTGTGATGCCAGCCTGGAAATAGATGCCTTTTTCCATATGCAGGGGCGAGAGGGTGATATCGCCGTTCAGCAGATTGCCCACGTGTGCCCATACGGCGAAATTCCGACCGAACTTGTACTGGCCATTAAGCCCGAGATCGATAAATCCGGGGATGGAATTGCTGCGGCCTGCCCTTTCGGTCATTCCACGGGCGCTGAGACCGGCATAAATCCTGGAATTCCAATTGTACATCACGCTGACTGCGCCTGAGAACATGGGAAGATCCAGGTAATTGTCGTTGTTTACTATATTGCTCTGGCGATAGCCGAGGTTCATGTCGATATCCAGCCTGGAGGACTTCCAGTGAATGTCCGTATCTACATACCAATTGTTGAAATCGGCATAGGTGAAGCCGTAGTCCATATACGAAGGATCGGCTGCGGACGGCTTCCAATAGTTCAGGGAGGCATCGGCATATGATGCCCATCCGCCTCGGAGGTCATACTGGAGATTCTTGAAAGCGATACCCCTTACTCCCAATCCGGCATTCAGCCTTTCCATTGTAGGACGGAGGGTATTTATATAAGCAGGATTGAACCAATGTTCGCCTATCTTGAAATCGGTATAGCTCCTGACGTACTGCCCGCCCTTTACGAACGCATAGGCCTGGGTGGTCTTGTCGAAGAGGTCGGCAGTGACGTGTACGTCGGGGAATATCCACTGCAGATCGTTGGCAGGGCTGAGGTTGACGCCGGCGGAAAGTTTGATGGGATCCCAGTCGAAGAGGGCCTTGGCAGATACCTGCCCGACAAAGACATTGCCATATCCTCCCCTGCCGTAGAAGTCCGACTCGATGTCGAAGTCCACGCGGAGGGTGAAAGGCAGCATCCAGTTGGGGAAGAAACCGCCGCGGGCCATTATGCCCGTTTGGGAAACCATGGAATCGTAGGCCTGATTGAGTTCGACATCGAGATTATAAACAATCTTGGCATCGCTGTCGGAACGGATTCCCCCACGGAGGGTGAAGTTGTTGAAATCCAGTTTTCCGGCGAAATCCTTGTTGAAGATGCCCTGATAATCGGCGCCATACGAAAGGGTGAAATCGCTGGAGACCCATCTGCCTTCGAGACCGATTTTCTCGCTCAGGTCATAGCCCTTGTAAGAGGCACGGCTGTCCAGGGTGGTGAAATCCCCGATATAGCCGCTGAAATCATTGAAGACGGTGAGGGAATTGCCATTGTGGATAGGAGTCCAGGCCATCTTAAGCACCGGGCGCAGTCCATAACCGGCACCGGCTTTCATTGAGAAGACGCTGAAGTCCGAAGCAGGTTTCTGGGGAGTGACGCTTATTTCGTAGGGCACGAATTCATAGGAGCCCTTGTAAGGAGTTGCAAACACATTGTAGCTCACCGAGGTGCGGAAGCTGTTCAGGGAATCCGGAATCTCGAGAGGGACGCTCTGCTTGCTGGCTTTTCCGAATTCGGCCTTGTAATCATTGGTCACTTGGACCTGGGGATTCAGGTCCTGGGCCAAGGCCGGCACAGCGGATATTAGCGCTGCGGCGATGAATGCTGATATCTTGTATCTCATAAGCTTGCGATTCTCTGGTTAACGGATTCGAGGATGTCGTCGCCCTCGGCGGAAGCGGTATATCCATCGCGGATGCTCTCCCAGGTGGCACGGGCCTGTTCGACCTTGCCTTGCTCGCGGAAACCATCCCCGAGCACTATGTAGCACTTGGCGAGCCAGTAGGTCTGGTCCCCGCACTTGGATGCGAAATCATAGACCTTGCCTTCCAGCTGGGCATAATCTCCGGAATCGAAGAGGTCCCGCACCAGCATGTAGTAGGACTCTGCACCTTCAGGGGTGGAAGGATTCTCGGCCAGCTTGCGGAAGAAGAGGAAGGCCTCGTCGCGGTGGCTGGTTGCCAGCAGGGACTTGGCTTCCACGGCCCAGGCTTCGCGTTGTTCAGCTTCCGAAGGGCTGTTGGAGATCAGGTCGCGTGCGGCTGCTATTGCATCTTCGAAATTATGTGCGTTGAATGCGGAGCGCATCTTGCCCAGGCGGGCGGCAGCCTTGTTCTCGTCCATCTTGGCAATGTCCTGCAGCATGCAGAAGCCCTCGTAGGCATCGTTGAAGTGCTGTAGTTCGTAGGAAAGCTTTGCGTAGTTGTAGGCCGAAGTCTCTGCGAAGGAACCTTCCTTGAGTTCGGTGGCAGCCTGCTTGAATGCGCTGCAGGCCTTCTCCTTGTCGGAGATGGCACGGTAGGAATCAGCCAGGTAGAACCAGGCATCTCCCCTCTTGGCTCCCTGCGGATAATCCTTCAGGTACTTCAGGAAAGAAGAAACGGCCCTGTCATATCCGCCGGAAAGGTAGATCTGTTCGGCGGTGTTGAAGTAGATGTTCTCGCGCTCGGCGGGAGTCTTCCCGACCGAAAGATTGCGGGACTGCATATACTCCAGGAACTTCTCGGGTTCGTTGGTGGTCTGGTAGATGGAGTTGATTGCCATCAGGGCCTCCTCGGCATATTCGCTGTCCGGGAGAATCTCCACCACCTGCTTGTAATCGGCAAGGGACTTGTCGTAGTTCTTCATGTTCCTGTAGGCCATACCGCGGCCGATGAGGGCCTTGGCCGCATAGGTATTGTCGGCGGTGGCGGACTGGAGCGAGCCGAAGGTCTTGACGGCCGACTGGTTGTCATCGACCTCCATATAGGCGCGACCGAGCTCGTACATTGCCTCGGAATACATAGGGGCGTCGGAAGATGCCTTCAGCACCTGGGAAAGCACGTTCACCTTATCCTTCTTCTTGCCGGAAAGGCCATAGGAAAGGGCCTGCTGGTAGTAAGGATAGATGTCGTTCACGTCGGCATAGGAATCCAGCACCTTCTGGTATGAAGCCACGGCGGCCGGATAATTATGACGGGCGAAATCGCAGTCGGCACGGCGCACCAGGGCATCCTTCCGGCAATCAGGCTCGGAAGAATTGATGTAGGAGTCGAACCAGCGGGCAGCGGCCTCGTACTTGTTCTGGTTGAAGTTGGAATAGCCGATATTGTAGCTTAGCATCTTTCCCTCCGCACGGTCGTAGAGGGCGGAGATGTTGTAAAGTTCCTCGTAGATTTCCGCGGCCTCGGAATAATTCCCGCTGTTGAATAGGGACTCGGCAAGCCAGAAACGGGCGAGCTGGGCATAGCGGTCATTCTTGGGGAGGTTGAATGCGGCGGAACGGAAGTAGGGAGCGGCATCGGTCCAGGCCCCGCCGGCGGCCAGCTGGCTGGCGCGCAGGTAATTGGCCTTGAGATAATTCCCGAGCTGTTCCTCATCCAGTTCTTCGATATTGGAATAAGCCTCGATGGCCGCGGCGTAATCCTTGGAATTCAGGGCCGCAATCGCGAGGTAGTTGTAAATCTGCTCCTTGCGGGAGGTGTTGGGATACTGCTGGAGATAACCGCCGAAGATGGTCATATCAGAATTCAGGTCGAAGGCCAGCTTGGCATAGTTGAACCAGGCATCCTCCTGGATCTTGGCATCGAAACCGGCCTGGGAGGCATCGCGGAAGGCATCCGAAGCAGCCACCTTGTTACCGGTGCGGATATAGGAGTAGCCGAGCTGATAGTTGGCTATCTGCCCGAGGGAATCGATGCGGCTTTCCATTTGGGAGAACTTCTCGATCGCACCCTTGTAGTCCTGCACGGCATACATCACCGAACCTGCGTGGAAGAGGTCGGAGCGGGACTGGTTACCCTTCTCCCCTTCCAGCATGTAATAGGCAAGGGCCTTGTTCTTGTCCCCTTTCACCAGGAAGGATTCGGAGATGATCCTGGCGAGACGGGCCTTACGCTCCTCGGGAGCCTGCTCCATCATTGCCGGACCGTTTTCCACGATGTAATCGTAGTCCTTCTGCATGAAGCGGCACTCGAGTATGTAGTACTGGGCAATGGCCTGGAAGCGCTCGTCCGGAGCAATCAGACGGAACCATTTCTCGGCAACCTCGAACTGGCCGCCATTGTAGGCCATGTATCCGAGCTGATAGCGTGCGGGAGCGGTCAGGCTGCTCTTGGGAGCGGCTTCGACCTTGAGAAGATAGCCGACGGCCTCGTCGTAACGGCCTTCGACGAAGGCGCAGTAGCCACGACGGAAATTATAATTCAGCTGGTCCGCCGCGGGAAGCCTCGTCTCGCTGACCTGCTTGAGCATTGCGGCTGCAGCAGCATAGTCCTCCTTGACAAAGAGCTTGGATGCATATTCATAGCGGATACGGTTACCCAGAACCGACTCGGGATATTCGTCATTGTATTCCAGGAACAGCCTCGTGTGGTCGGCATCGTCGGCCTTGATGGCGCATAACACGGCATAGGCACGGGACATAGGATCCCCGAGCGATTCAAAAATGCTGCGCGCCTTGGCATAGGAGCCATTCTGGTAGAGATTTACGGCGTCCTGATAGTCGCTCTCGGGTGCCTGCGCGCCCGCGCGCACAGGAGAAAAAAAGAGAGACGCAAACGCCGCAAAAATCAGCAAAGTATTGTGTTTCATACCTGATATATTTCTAATCTTCAAATATAATCAAAATTCCTCAATTTTTACTCAAATAAAATGTATATTTGCAGCTAAGCGAAGCTATTTTTATGAACTCTCTCATCTCCTTCAAAAATGCAGACATAATGGCCGGCGACAATGTCGTCGTGCACGGCCTCGATATGGAAATAAGTGCCGGCGACCTGGTTTACATCCTGGGCAAGGTAGGCAGCGGCAAAACCTCCATAATACGCAGCATAACGGCCGAGAATGCCATCGGCAGCGGAGAAGCCGAAGCCTGCGGATTCAAGCTGAAGGGGATCAAGCAGAGGGACATCCCCAAGCTGCGCCGCCGCCTGGGAGTAGTATTCCAGGATTTCCGCCTCTTGATGGACCGCAGCGTCTGGGAGAACCTGGATTTCATACTCAAAGCAACCGGATGGAAGGACCGCCGCAAGGCAGATGAGCGCATCGACGAAGTGCTCGAGGCAGTAGGAATGACTACCAAGGCCCACAAGATGCCCCACCAGCTTTCCGGAGGCGAACAACAGAGAATAGCAATAGCCCGGGCCCTGCTCAACAGTCCCGAAGTGATACTCGCCGACGAGCCTACCGGAAACCTGGACGATGAGACCGCCGAAGAAATACTCCAGCTCATCAACAAGCTCAACAAGGAGGACGGTACCACCCTCATAATAGTCACCCACGACAAATCCATAGTCGAGCGTTATCCCGGCAGGGTCTTCGTCTGCGCCGACGAAAGCTGCAGCGAAAAATGACTCTGGACCAGAGATACTCGCTCATCCTGAATTACTTCAAGGAGAATGTGCCGATTGCGGATTCCGAACTGCATTTCGGCAGTGATTACGAATTGCTGGTGTCGGTAATTCTTTCGGCCCAGTGCACCGACAAGAGAGTCAATCTGGTTACCCCGGACTTGTTCAAGGCCTATCCTGACGTGAAAGCCCTTTCCAAGGCCACGGCAGAGGACATCTACCCCTACATCAAATCAGTGTCCTACCCCAACAACAAGGCCCGCAACCTGGCCGCCATGGCCCGCAAGGTGATGGAAGATTTCGGAGGAAAGATTCCCTCCGACGTAGATAATCTGATGAAACTTCCCGGAGCCGGACGCAAGACCGCGAACGTGGTGGCATCCATACTCTACAACGAGCCGGTAGTTGCGGTAGATACCCACGTATTCAGGGTTTCCAGACGCCTGGGGTTGAGCCGCGGAACCACGCCCAGGGCAGTCGAACTGGACCTGGAAAAACGCATCCCCCTGGACATCCGTCCCATAGCGCACCACTGGCTGTTACTGCACGGGCGCTATACCTGTACGGCACAGCGTCCGAAATGCGATATCTGCCCTCTGAAGGGCTGGTGCAAGGATTTTACTTCGCGAACTGCGCAGTAAGGGCCTTGATCTTCTCGTCCGCATCGGCACCCTTGGCACCGAAATAGAACTTGATCTTGGGCTCGGTTCCCGAAGGACGCACCGAGACCACATCTCCCGCCTCATCGAAGAACTGCAGCACATTGCTCTTGGGCTGGCCAGTCTTCTCGGGTTCGAGATAGTCTATGACCTTGGTTACGGGCGAACCGCACAGTTCCTTGGGAGGATCGTTGCGGAAAGCGGTCATCATATCGGAAATCTCCTTTGCTCCGCTGATACCTTTGCGCACAATGTAAACCATGTGCTCCTTGCGGTATCCTATTTCGGAATAGACCTTCTGCAGCATCTGGTACATGGTAAGCCCCTGATCGGCGGCCCATGCAGCACATTCGGCCACCATAATGCAGGCCATCTGGGCGTCCTTGTCGCGGACGAACTGGCCTACGTTGAAGCCGTAGCTCTCCTCGCCTCCGCACACGAACTCTCCGTCAGCCTCGTGCTTCTTCACTACCTCGGCAATGTACTTGAAACCGGTAAGCACGTCGTAGCAGGGAATACCGAACTTGTCGGCCAGTTCCTTGAGGGATTCGGTGGTGACTATGGTCTTCACCAGATACTGGCCCTTTCCTAGGGTTCCCAGCTCCTTGCGGCGGCTGAGGATGTAGTAGGTCAGCAGGGTAGCGGTCATGTTGCCGTTGAACTGTACCATCTTCCCCTCGTTGTCACGCACTGCGATGCCCAAACGGTCGGCATCGGGGTCGGTGGCCATGACTATGTCCGCACCCTCGCGATCGGCGGCTTCCAGGGCCATTTTCATAGCTGCAGGCTCCTCGGGATTGGGAGATACCACCGTAGGGAAGTTTCCGTCGCTGACGTCCTGGTCGGGAACATGGATCACATTCTTGAAGCCCAGGCGGTGCAGGCACTCGGGCACCAGCCTGACGCCGCAACCATGCAGAGGGGTATATACGAACTTGATGTCCGAATGGCGTTCGCATGCCTCGGGAGAAAGCGCCAGTGAAAGAATGCTCTTGAGGTAGAGGGCGTCCACGTCGGAACTCATGAGGTCGATGCTGCCGCAGCGCTCCCCTGCCTTGAACTTGACCATGGAAGGTTCGGTGATCTTGTTCACCTCGTCCACTATTTCCTTATCGACGGGAGATGTGATCTGACCGCCGTCGCTCCAGAATACCTTGTAGCCATTGTATTCTTTGGGATTGTGGGAGGCCGTGATCATCACGCCGGCAACCGCACCCTTGAGGCGGATGGCAAAGCTGAGTTCGGGGGTAGGACGGATGTTGTCGAAGATGTAAACATGTATTCCGTTGGCCGACATCACGTCTGCGGTGATGCGCGCGAACTCCTTGCTGTTGTTGCGGCTGTCGTAGGATATGCAGAAGCTGAGGTCATCCCCCTCGCAATGGCTGAGGATATAGTTCGCAAGGCCCTGGGTAGCCATACCGACGGTATATTTGTTCATACGGTTGGTACCTACTCCCATGATACCGCGCAAACCGCCGGTACCGAATTCCAGATTCTTGTAGAAAGCATCCTCGAAGGCTGCCGGGTCCGAATTGCGGAGCTCTATGATTTTACCTTTAGTCTCGGGATCGAAGTCACCGGTGAGCCAGGCATTGGCCCTGGAAATATAGTCAGACATAGTGTTATGGTTTTCTTGTATTTTCAAATATAGGAATTTTTATTGATTTTTCAGATGGCGCAACCAGAAAATCCTGTCGGCCTCGGTAGAATGCTCTCCCTGCTTACCGCGGTAACCGTGCATTCCGCCGGGATAGATCATAAGCTCGAACTGTTTTCCGGCCTGCTGGAAGGCATCTACCAGCTGCAGGGTGTTCTGGAAGTGCACATTGTCATCCCCGGTGCCGTGGGTCAGCTTGAGTGCCACCTTGTCGGAGAGCTGCTGCACATAGGCCAGGGTCTTCGCACGCTCGAAGCCGTCGGGATTCAGGGCAGGGGTAAGCATGAAGCGCTCGGTATAGTGGGAATCATATAGGATCCAGTCGTACACTCCGCCTCCGGCAATGCCGCAGCAGAAAAGCTCGGGATGACGGATCAGAAGCATCGCAGTCATAGTGCCGCCGAAGGAGAATCCTTCCACGCCCATATGCTCCCCATCCACGTAGGGAAGGGATTTTGCCCATTCCGCCCAGGTCACGAAATCCTCCACCGGAACCGTGGTAAGATCCTTGAACACCAGGTCGGTTCCCCAGCGTCCGTTATGTCCGGCAGCGCGGCAGTCCGCTACTATGTGGATAATGCCGTTCTCGCTGAACCACTGCTCAGGCCTGCGCCAGCGGTCGTAAACATAGGAGGTGTTGGGCCCGCCGTAGATTTCGAAGTGCACGGGATATTTCTTGGAAGGATCGAAGCCGAGAGGCAGGGTCATCAGGGCGAACATATCCTGGCCGTCGGAGGCCTTGATGCTCACCACCCGCGGCAGGGCCATATGCAGGGAATCCTCCTCGGGAGCAAGGCTTCCGGGGGCCCTGGTGGACCATTCGAAGGGTTTGGTACGGGCATTGGAAAGCTTGCAATACACATTCTTCATATCGCGGGAGAACCAGGCCCAGTCCACATTGTATGCCTCCGGCGAAAGACGGGTAATCTTCCCCTTCTTGCTCAGCTTGTAGAAGCCGGAATGGACCCTCGAATCCCTCTGGGCGATGAAATAGACATCTCCCTTCTTGGAATCATACTTGCGCAGATAAACCCTCCAGTTAGGACCGTCAGTGAGCTTTTTCAGCGTCTTTCCGTCGTAGGAAAGGAAATATATCTGTTCCCACCCGCTTTCGAAGGAACGGGCCATGTAGAGGCCCTTCTCGGCGAAGAGCATGCCCTCTATCCAATCCAGCCAAGTGTCGGAACTCTCCTCATAGACCAGCTTCTTGCTGCCGTCGGCCGCATTCACCCGGAATAGTTTGAGCTGATTCTGCACGCGGGGCTCCCACTGCACGAAGAGTTCCTGGCTGTCGGCCCCCCAGAAAGGAGTGCCGAAGTACTGCTCGGGAGTATCTTCGAAATCCGCCCAGACTATGCCCTCGGACTTGTCGAAATCGACGAATCCTATGCGTACGGAAGGGTTGGTCTCCCCCACCTTCGGATATCTGGTATTATTCAGCTTCCCATCCTGTCCGTCGGAAAGATAGATGGGGAATACGGGCACGTCGGTCTGGTCGAAACGGTAGAAAGCAAGTTTCTTGGAATCCGGGCTCCACCAGAAGGCCTTGTATTTGGATGGTCTGCCGAAAATTTCCTCGTAATAAACCCAGGACGCACGTCCGTTGAGGATGGCGTCGGAGCCGTCGAAAGTCAGCTGAGAATCGGTGCCGGATGCAACTTCGTGCACATAGAGGTTGCCGTCGGCTGTATAGGCATAGCGGGTCGAATCCGGCGAATACGTCAGATTCAGCATGGTGACGAGGATACAGAAAAGATAGTTCATTTGAAGAATCGGTCGTTAAAATTGATCAGATATACTTTTTCCACGGCGCGGGTAAGTGCCGTGTATAGCCATTTCAAGTCGTCCAGTGTCTGTTCTTCCTGCCAGAAAGGACAGTCTATGAACACGCACGCCCACTGTCCGCCCTGCGATTTGTGGCAGGTCACGGCCTCGGCATATTTAAGCTGCAGGGCATTGTAGTAAGGGTCTTCGCGCACAGCTTCGTAGCGTGCTTTCTTAGTCTTGAAACCGGCATAGTCGGCGTCCACTCCCTGGTAGAGGGCATTCTGCTGCTCGTAGCTCAGCGATGCCGATTCGCTCTCGAGGGTATCCAGGCAGACCTTGGCTTTCACGTCCACTCCACCGTAATCCGGGAAGTTCAGCACGGCATCGGCAAAATGCAGGCCATAGCGATCCTCGAAATTGCGGATGCGGACCAGACTGGCCATGTCGCCGTTGGCGATGTAGTCCATTCCTTCTATGTCGTCCACGAACTGATAGCAGTTCTTGACTATCATCAGCTTGTCCCCGCGTACCAGGCGGTCCTCCTTGTACTGCACCTGGGAACGTATGCCCAGATTGTAGCGTATGGCCCTTTTGTTCGAGCGGCAGAGGATTATGGTATCTTCCTCCCCGTAATCGGAATAGGCGGAGCTGAGGGCGTCTATCAGGCCATCCCCGCTGACGCGTTCGATGTCGTCGCAGTCCCTCAGGTCGAGTTTGATGGGGCCGGGCTCGGAATAGCAATTGCGTATCATCTCCCGGATCATGGTGGCATTGCGCAAGATGCCGGATTCCTTGGCCTGGCGGACCACCGAAGTCAGCTCGGCATAGACAACGCCGCCGAAACCGTCCATATAGTCCTTGCTAAGGGCCGGACTGGCATCCAGGCCCACAGGAGGCAGCTGGGCTGCATCTCCTATCATTATCAGCCTGCAATCCACCCCGGAGCGCACGAAGGATACCAGGTCCTCCAGCAGATTTCCGGTGCCGAAGGCGGAAGATGACTGGTGCGAGGCTTCTTCTATGCCAATCAGCGAAACCTCGTCCACCACGAAAAGGGTGTTGCGGGCCTTGTTCGGAGAAAGGCTGAACTGCCCGAAGCCATCGTCCCCTACGGATTTCTGGCGGTAGATATGCTTGTGTATGGTGAATGCGGGGCGATGGCACATTACGGAAAGTACCTTGGCGGCACGGCCGGTGGGCGCCAGCAGCACGGTATGCAGCTTGAGCTCCTCCAGAGCATCCACCACAGCAGAAATCGCGGTAGTCTTGCCCGTACCGGCATATCCGTTCACCACCAGGATGTCGGCATCATCCCCCGTAAGGAAGGAGGCTATGCCATGCAGGAGGGAATTCTGGCAGGATGTGAGCTCGTAGGAAAAACGGCCCAGGAATTCTTTGTAGAGAAAATCGCTCCGGTCCATCTATCTTTTCTTGCGTGAGAAGAGCAGAGACGCAACAGCGAGTACGGGATAGATTTCCACGCGCCCCATGAACATATCGATGGTATAGAGGAACTTCGCAGCGGAAGGCTCGGCGTTGTAGTTGCCCAGCGAGCCTATGGTGCCCGCGGCGGGACCCACGTTGTCCAGGCAGGAGATGGTGCCCATTATGGCATTCACGCTGTCCGAACCCACTGCAAGGCAGAGGATGGTGGATATCAGGAAGATGATGAAGAAGGCTGCCACATACATTACGTGCGGAGCTACATCCTTGTCCGGGATGGGCTTTCCGTTCACCCTGACCTCCAATATGGTGGAAGGATAGACGGTACGTTTGATATGTATGGCCAGGGATTTGAGCACCAGCAGCACCCTGTCGGACTTGAGACCGCCGGTGGTGGAGCCGGCCATACCGCACTGGATACCTGCAATTATGGTAAGCACTGCAGGGAAGAGAGGCCAGACGCTATTGTCGCAGATGGCAAGACCCGAAGTGGAAGTGTAGCTGAACACCTGGAAACTGCCCCAGAGCAGGGCCTGCCCAAAGGAATCGGCCACCTGATTGGTCCAGAGCGACATGGACACCAGCAGCGAAATGACTATCAGGGTAACGGTGTAATACTTGAATACATCGTTGTTGAAGGGTTTCAGCGAGCGGTTCACTATCGCAAAGAACAACATGCCGAAATGCAGGGTAGATGCATACATGAAGAACATGGTCACCAGCGAAATCGGCACGGAATCGAAAGCTGCGATGGACAGGGTCCGGGTACTGAATCCTCCCGTGGCGCACACGCTGAAGGTATGGCAGATGGCGTCGAAGGCAGGCATCCCGGCAATCATATAGGAAATGAAGGCCGCGACGTTCATCCCGAGATATACGGAAGTGAAGATGCTGACGGTCTGGTTGGCGCGTACGTTATATGTATCCTTCGACAGGGAAGATAGCTCCATGTTGGTGAGCCTCAGCCTCATAGGGCTGGACGAAGGAATGATAAGCAGCAGGAACACAACTACTCCCAAACCGCCGATGAAATGTGTGGAACTCCTCCAGAACAGCAAGGATTTAGGCAGGACTTCCACCTCTTCCAATATGCTGGCCCCTGTAGTGGTAAAGCCCGAGACGCTCTCGAACCAAGCATTGACCACCGTGAAAGGGCCGCCCCACATCACGTAGGGAAGCATTCCGAAGATGAAAGACAGTATCCAGGAAAGCACGATTATGACATAGCCCTCCCGCATGGTGATCGCGGAAGTCTTGCGTACGAAGATGAAGGGGAAGATACCGAAGATGAAGGTCAGCAGGAAACTGATGGACAGAGGTGCGATCGCAGTATCCTCACTGCCGAAAATGGCAATGAGAAGGGCAATGAACATGAATAGCGCACTCACGAGGAGTGCGATACCGACGTTTCTGCTGATTGTCTTCCAGTTCATCGTTTGAGATCGGCTTTCTTCATTGCGGAGATACGCTTCTTGAGCAGTTTGTTCTCCTCGGCAAGCTCCTTGATTTCCACGTTAAGGTCGTGCAGCTGGTCGTCCCCGTTGAAGTCATAGAGATAATCCCGTTGATAGTTACGGTAATTCTTCAGGGAGGACAGCATCCTGTATATTGGTTTGGAGTAGTTGGATTCCAGGAAGAAAAGAAGCATCAGCACCAGCAGCAGGCCCACGCCGACAGCGATGATGCCGGGAATGATGCTGCGGTAGAATGCTCCTTGGAAGGTTTCGGAATTATCCGCGAGTTCCTCGTAGATTGCATTGGAGAGGGCATCGATATCGCTGCGCAGGCGGTTGTAACGGGGCTGCAGGCGCTCGAAATACCAGGACCTGGTATCGATGAAATCCGATGCGAGCACATCTTCCAGTTCGAAAGAAGTCAGCATATAGGCAGCATAGGCATACTGCACCGAATCGGCCAGATGGGCCACCTTGCTGTTGGGGGCGGAGGAACTCAGGCTGTCGCAACGGGAGGTGAAGGCATCCTCGTCGAAACTCGGCAACTTGTTGGACGAATCATCCCCTACCACGGCCAACAAGGCCAGATTGTAGGAGTTCGCATCGTCATATAGTTTCTGAGCAGCATTGATGCTCTCGATGTTGTCCGCTATCATATCGGAGATGTAGGAACTCATCCTTCCGTATTCCATGACGGAGATGATGCTGGAGATCAACAACACCAACGCGATGGAAATCAGGCTTAGGAACAACTTTGCCCTTAAGGACAGTCTCATCTCTTTCATTTTTTAAAAATTTTTAAAAAACTTTACAAAAATACTAATAATTTGCTAATTTTGTAACACATATTGCTAAGACTTATGACTATACCGCAGAAAGGAATAATCGATCTTTGCATAAAGAATGGCGATTGCAGCATTGCAGACTTGAGCCGAGAGTTGTCCGTCAGCGTTCCTACTGCCACCAAACTGGTTTCGGAATTAATCTCTGAAGGGTACCTTATAGAAAAGGGGAAAGTGGGTACCAGCGGCGGGCGTCGGCCCAATACTTTCGGTCTGAATCCTGAAGCAGGCTATTTTGTCGGAGTGGATGTTGCCAGGCAGCATTTCCACATAGCCATCGCGGATTTTACCGGCACCCTGAAATTCTTCATCCAGGATATTTCGTTCGTGCTTGAGGCCAATGCCGATTCGTTCCGCACCATGTGCAAGAAGATCAAAGAGGTAGTTGCAGGTTCCGACATACCTTGGGACAAGGTACTCGGAATAGGCATCAGCCTCTCAGGCAGGGTTAACCCTGAAATGGGCTTCAGTCTATCATATTTCGTCAGCGACGACATTCCTCTCAAGGACATCTTCCAGCGCGAACTCGGTGCTCCGGTCAGCATCGAGAACGATTCCCGTGCCATGACCTATGGAGAGTATGTCACGGGCGGGCGGGATGCCGATTCGGACATGCTCTTCATCAACCTCAGCTGGGGTCTTGGAATGGGTATGATACTGGATGGCCAGCTTTACTACGGCAAATCCGGCTTCTCCGGAGAATTCGGGCACTTCCCTCTCCTGGACAACAACATCATCTGCCGTTGCGGCAAGATCGGCTGCCTGGAAACCGGTGCATCCGGCTCCGCCCTGACCAAATGGATAGTCAGCCGCCTGAAGGAAGGGCGCAGGTCTTCGCTGTTCAATATCTACAATGAAAAAGGAGATATCACCCTGCAGAACGTGCTGGATGCCATAGAAGATGAGGACGTGCTCGCCATCGAAGGTATCGGTGCCATAGGGGAAACCCTCGGCCGCGGAATTGCAGGACTTATCAATATATTCAACCCCGGTCTGGTGGTCATAGGAGGTCGCCTGATAGTAGGAAAAGACTATCTGATGCTGCCCATCCGCACGGCCGTCAACAAGTTCTCCCTCAGCAAGGTGAGTGCAGACACCAAGATACGCTTCTCCAAACTGGGGCGCAGCGCAGGTGCCATCGGGGATTGTCTGTTATCCCGCAGCAAATATCTGAACCAGATTTAGCGTTCCGGACAACTAGCTTATGAACAGCAGCTCCCTGTATTTGGGAAGCGGCCAGCTGGCGTTGTCCACTATTTCCTCAAGAGCGTCGATGGGCTTGCGTATTCCCGGGATCATGTCGGCAATATCGCTGTAGGCCAGGGCCCTCTTGTACATATCCTCGATCTTGTTGGCCTTCTTGCGAGCCTCGGTGATATCGTGAACTTTCTGGCGGATTTCAGTGATGAGCTTGGAAATCTCGCGGGCGATGAACACATCTTCCGAAGCACTGTCGGCACCCAGGATTTCCTTCTGCAGGGAAATGTTCTTGAGCAGCCTGGTCTGGAAGTCCATAGCGGCGGGGATGATGTGGTTGGTAGCCATCCTGCCCATCACCCTGGCCTCGATCTGGATCTTCTTCACATAGGTCTCGAGCTTGACCTCGTTGCGGGCGTGAAGCTCCTTTTCGGAGAATACCGAGCAACGCTTGAACATCTCCACGGCCTCGCGCTTCTCGTACTCCTGGAGCATCTTGGGAACCACCGATTCCGTGTCCAGACCTCGGCGGGCGGCCTCTTTCTTCCATTCTTCGGAATAGCCGTTGCCTTCGAAGCAGACGGTATCCAGGACCTTGGAGATAAGCGGCTTGAGGGTGTCCATAATGGCTATGTCCAGGGCTTTTCCTTCGGAGAGGGCCTTGTCCAGTTCCACTTTGAAATCCATCAGCTGCTCGGCAACTGCAGAGTTCAAGGTTATCATTGCACCGGCGCAGTTGGCGCTGGATCCGACGGCACGGTACTCGAAACGGTTGCCGGTAAAGGCGAAGGGAGAAGTACGGTTGCGGTCGGTATTGTCGATGAAGATTTCGGGTATGCCTATGGCACCTACCGATGTCCCCTTCTTACCTGCAATTTCTATGGGAGTGCCGGAAGGCAGTTCCACCAGTTTGTGGAGGACGTCGTTCATGGTCCTGCCGACGAAGGCGGAAACTATTGCCGGAGGGGCCTCGTTGGCTCCCAGGCGGTGGGCATTGGTTGCGGAAGCGATGGCTGCCTTGAGCAGGCCGTTATGCCTCTGCACTGCGTAGAGGGTGTTCACGAAGAAGGTGAGGAACTGGAGATTTCCCTTTGCATCCTTGCCGGGCGCGAAGAGATTGGTTCCGTTGTCGGTACCCAGGCTCCAGTTGTTGTGCTTACCGCTGCCGTTCACGCCGGCGAAGGGTTTTTCGTGAAGCAGGACCACGAAGCCATGTTTGCGGGCCACCTTGTGCATCACGTTAAGTATCTGTTGGTTCTGGTCGTTGGCCAGGTTCATCTCTCCGTAGATGGGAGCGAATTCGAACTGATTGGGAGCGACCTCCTTGTGCCTTGTCTTAAGGGGAATTCCAAGCTTGTACCCTTCGGTTTCCAGCTCCTTCATGAAGGCTGCGACACGGGAAGGGATGGCGCCGAAATAATGATCGTCCAGCTGCTGATTCTTGCTGGATTCGTGCCCCATCAGGGTGCGTCCGGTAATCATCAGGTCGGGCCTTGCGGCGTAGATGTCTTCATCTACCAGGAAGTACTCCTGCTCCCATCCGAGATAGGCATAGATCCTCTTGACCTCGGGGTCGAAGAGCTTGCAGAGAGGCAGGGCTGCGTCGGAAACGGCCTTGATGGAACGTTTGAGCGGGGTCTTGAAGTCCAGGGCCTCGCCGGTATAAGCCACGAATACGGTGGGAATGCAGAGGGTATCGTCCTGAATGAAAACGGGAGATGCAGGGTCCCAGGCCGTGTAGCCCCTGGCTTCGAAGGTGGCACGTATGCCGCCGTTAGGGAAGCTGGAAGCATCCGGTTCCTGCTGGACCAGGGCCTTTCCGGTGAAGGATTCTATCACTCCCCCGTGCCCGTCGTACTCTATCAGGGAATCATGCTTCTCGGCGGTTCCGTCGGTAAGAGGCTGGAACCAATGGGTTATATGGGTAACCCCGTGTTCAAGGGCCCACTGTTTCATCCCGGCCGCCACTTTGTCGGCAGTGGAAAGATCGAGCGAAGAGCCGTCGTCGATGCACTTGGTAAGGGCGTCGTAAGTCGCGGGATCGAGATAACGGCGCATCTTCTCGCGGTTGAAAACAAGCTCTCCGAACCAGCTGGAGACTTCATTTTCGGGTGCAGGCAGCTCGACAGCCTTCTTCTTGAAGGCCTCAAGGACTATCTTGGTTCTTAAGTTTCCCATCTATTTAAAGAATGTTCATTGATTGTTCGCGGATCTTCTCGAGCTCATCTTTCATGCGCACGACGGCCTTCTGTATGGAAGGATTGTTGGCTTTGGAACCGGTGGTGTTGATTTCCCTGCCCATTTCCTGGATTATGAATCCCAGTTTCTTGCCGGGGCAGGCTTCGCCGTCGATGGTATCCCTGAAATAGGCGCAGTGCTGACGCAGGCGCACCTTTTCTTCGTTGATGTCGTATTTCTCGAGCCAGAAAATCATCTCCTGTTCGAAGCGCTCCTTGTCGAGCTTGATGTCCAGTTCCTTGGCGGCGGAAAGTATCCTGTCGCGCACGGCCTGGATCCTCTCGCCCTCGTGGGCCTCGACCTCATCTTCCAGGGCAAGGATGTTGGCGACCCTGCCGGTAACGTCCTTGTAGAGGGCCTCGCCTTCCTTGGCACGATAGGCATCCACGGCGTTCAGGGCCTCGTCGAAGGCAGCTTCGACCAGCGGCCAGTTCTCTTCGGTAATGATGTCGTCTTTCCTGACCGCTACCACATCCGGTAATCGCAGGGCTGCAGTGAAGAGTTCGTTGTTCATGCGGTCGGCCGAATCCATGGAAAACATGGAGATGCCGGGAAGGCTCTTGCGGATTTCCAGAAGCTGGGAATAGTAGCTGCGGACGATTTCGGCGTCCACTACCTTGGCGGACTCGGCCGCATTTGCCTCGAAATTGATATAGACATCGATGGTTCCGCGCACCAGGACATCGGCTATCTTCTGACGTATCAGGAGGTCCTTGTCCTTGGGGATCAAAGAAGATTTGATGCTGATGTCGGCGCTTTTGGAGTTCAGGGTACGGATTTCGATGGTCAGTTTACCGGAGGCGAGGGCCGCCTCGGCTTTTCCGTATCCCGTCATGGATTTGATCATACTAACTAGACTTTTAACTCGCGAATTTACAAAAATCTTTGGTTAATACTCAATTAATTATACTTAAATTTGTGAAGTTAGGACAATTTAAAGATGACAGGAAACACTAATAAAAGATTCCTGGCCCTGGACATTCTCCGAGGCCTCACCATAGCATTCATGTGCATAGTGAACAATCCCGGAACCTGGTCGCATGTTTACGCTCCCCTGAGGCATTCTCCATGGAACGGCTGTACCCCCACCGACCTGGTTTACCCTTTCTTCATCTTCTGCATGGGGGTTGCCATGGCCTTTGCCTTCTCCAAATTCGAAGGCTTGAATGCAGCGGCAGCCAAGAAGATATTCAAACGCAGTTTCCTTATCTTCCTTACAGGTTTCCTGCTGAACATCTTTCCCTTCTATAATTTGGACCCGGGGCATTTCAGGATACCCGGAGTCCTTCAGAGAATTGCCCTGAGCTATCTGCTGGCCTCACTGATAGTACTGGGATGCAAGAAGGACGTAAAAAAGGTCGCGGTCTGCGGAGTCGGACTCGCAGTAATGTTCACGTGTTGTCTGCTGACAGGAGGAGACCTCAGCCTGGAAGGCAACGCAGCTCGAAAGCTGGACCTTGCTGTTTTCGGAGAGAATTACATCTATCACGGATATGGGATCCCATTCGACCCCGAGGGCCTGTTGGGCACGCTTACAGGAGCGTGCACGGCCATTCTGGGCTTCCTTACCGGTTCGATGATAAAGAAAGGTACTGACGCCCGCAGCACAATCATAAAGCTGCTGGTTTCCGGCTTGCTCTGCCTCGGCGCAGGAAAGCTTCTGGACATTTGGCTTCCCATCAACAAACCACTATGGTCGGTCTCTTTCGTACTCTATGCCGGAGGATGGGCAATGCTGGCCCTCTGCCTGATTTCCTTTCTCACGGACGAACTGGGATGGAGCAAGATCTTCGTGCCGGCGCAGGCAATGGGAATGAATGCCTTGATGGCCTTCATTCTCAGCGGCTGCATAGCCAGATTGTTTTCCGTGAGCGGATGGCACCCGGGGCAGCTCTATTTTTCCGCCAACGAACTCACATCGCTATGCTATGCATTGCTGTTCATGTTGCTCATCTTCTGCCTGCTCTGGCTGCTTTACAAAAAGAAGATATTCATCAAATTCTGATTGTCAGTGCTGCAGGTTGCAGGTTTACAAAATAGTTCCTATTTTTGTAAGATTTTATACAAAGCCAAAATGGAAGAAGAACGCAAACTGAATTTCCTAGAAGAAATCATCGAGAATGACCTGAAGTCCGGAAAAATGGATTCAATCCTGACCCGTTTCCCTCCGGAGCCCAATGGCTACCTGCATCTCGGCCACGCCAAGAGCCTCTGCATCAACTTCGGCCTCGCTCAGAAATATGGCGGCAAGACCAATCTCCGCTACGACGATACAAACCCCACCAAGGAAGATACCGAATATGTAGATGCCATCAAGGAGGACATCAAATGGCTCGGCTTCCAGTGGGAGAAGGAACTTTACGCATCCGACTACTTCGACCAGCTCTACGAGTGGGCCGAACAGCTGATAAACCGCGGCCTGGCCTATGTTGACGACCAGACCCAGGAGGAGATAAGCGCAGGGCGCGGCACCGTGGAGACTCCCGGAAAGGAGAGTCCCTGGCGCAACCGCACTCCCGAAGAGAACCTCAGGATCTTCCGCGAAATGCGCGACGGCAAGTACGCCGACGGCGAGAAAGTGCTCCGCGCAAAGATAGACATGGCACATCCCAACATGATGTTCCGCGACCCTATCCTCTACCGCATCAAACACGCATCGCACCACCGTACCGGGGACAAATGGTGCATCTACCCGATGTACGACTACACCCACGGCCAGTGCGACTCCATCGAACATATCACCCACTCCATCTGCACCCTCGAATTCGACGTGCACCGTCCTCTCTACGACTGGTTCATCGAGACCCTGGGAATCTTTCCCAGCCATCAGTACGAATTCGCCCGCCTCAACCTCACCTACACCCTGATGAGCAAGCGCAAGCTTCTCGAACTCGTGCAGAAAGGCCTGGTGGCAGGATGGGACGACCCCCGCATGCCTACGCTCTGCGGTGTGCGCCGCCGCGGCTATACCGCTGAGGCCCTGAAGATGTTCTGCGACAAGATCGGTGTCAGCAAGCGCGACCAGCTGATGGATATCCAGCTGCTGGAATGGTGCGTAAGGCAGGACCTCAACGCCCGTTCCAACCGCTACATGGTAGTTCAGGATCCCATAAAGCTTACCATCACCAACTATCCTGAAGGCCAGGTAGAATGGTTCGACTGCCCTCTCAACCCGGCAGAACCCGAAGGAGCCACCCGCAAGGTCCCCTTCACCCGCGAACTCTACATCGAGCGCGCCGACTTCATGGAAGATGCTCCCAAGAAATTCTTCCGCCTCAAACCTGAGGGAGAAGTGCGCCTGAAATATACCTACATCATCAAGTGCGAAGAGGTAATAAAAGACGCCGAGGGCAATATCGTCGAGCTGAAGTGCAGCTACGACCCTTCTACCCGTCCCGGCAACGGCGAATGGCGTTCCGTCAAGGGTACCATCCACTGGGTCAGCACACAGTTCGCAAAGGAAATCACCCTGCGCAACTACGACCGTCTCTTCACCCTTGCGGATATGAGCCAGGTTCCCGAGGACAAGGACTACAAGGACTTCCTCAACCCAGAATCCCTGGTGGTTGCCAAGGCTTATGCGGAGCCCGCGCTGCTGGAAGATGCTTCCGGAATAGCAGTACAGTTCGAACGCACAGGCTACTACATCAAGGACAAAGACTCCACTGAGAAAGAACCCATATTCAACAAGACTACATCCCTCAAGGATTCATATAAGCCTGAATAATGGCAGGGCAGAACATATCGGAGAACAGCAGAAGGATCGCACGCAATACGGTCCTTCTGTATTTCCGAATGTTCCTTTTGCTGATTGTAGGCCTGTTCACCTCCAGGGTGATACTCAGGACCCTCGGTTTCGAGGATATGGGTATTTACAACGTGGTCGCCAGTGCAGTGACCATGTTCCTTATCGTTACCCAGTCTCTCTCTACTGCTATCAGCCGATTCATCACTTTCACCTTGGGAGAAGCAGTTCCGGGCAAGTCCAAAAGGGTGTTCTCGACCAGCATTATAATTGTGGCAATCCTGGCCATAGTAATCATACTCCTTGGCGAAACACTAGGTCTGGCCTATGTCCACCATTGGGCTAAAATCCCCGCGGAAAGGGTGCCGGCAGCCGTATGGGTGCTGCACGCATCGCTGGCTGTCATGGTAATCAACCTGTTCAGCGTTCCCTTCAATGCCGAAATCGTTGCCCACGAACATATGAAGGCTTTCGCCTACATAAGCATAGTCGAAGCCCTGCTCAAACTGGCCGTGGCGATCAGCCTGATGTATGCTCCAAGCGACAAATTGATCACCTATGCCTTGCTGCTGGTGCTGGTCGCCCTAAGTGTCAGAGGACTGTATGCGCTTTACTGCAAACGCTACGAGGAATGCAAGGGCAAGCTACTCTTCGACAGAAGCATATTCAAGGAAATGTGCTCTTTTGCCGGCTGGAATTTCTTCGGAGTAATCCCTTCCGTACTGAACACGCATGGTGTAGGAATAGCTACCAACCAGTTCTTCTCCCTCGCGGTGAACGCTGCCCGTAACCAGACTACCCAGGTAGAAGGAATAGTAAGGCAATTCGTGAACAGTTTCACGACGGCACTGAATCCGCAGATTACCAAGTCCTACGCAGAGGGCAAACTCGACTACTGCTATCATCTGGTGTGTACGGGAGCCCGGTATTCCTGGTTCCTGATGTTATTCTTTGCCATCCCCCTGTTATTCGAGTCCGATATGCTGATGCATCTGTGGTTGGGAGAATATCCCATATACACCGATGTTTTCGTGAAGATTGCAATCTTCGCCCAGATGGTGGATATGCTCGGCTCCTCGATGGCTGTGCTTTCGATGGCAACGGGTGAGGTAAAACGCTATTATCAGATAGTGGGAGGCATAACCCTGGCAGTACTTCCGATATCCATACTTTGTTTCTCTTTGGGTTCGTCGCCGGCGGCCTCCTACATAGTCTATCTTGCAGTATATGCATTGCTGATAGTGGCCAAATGCCTGGTACTGCAAAAGCAGATACACTTCCCTTCCGTACGTTTCTACAAGGAAGTCATCCTCCGGATACTTCCGGTGAGCATCGCAGCGATCGCCACCACTGCAATAGTCTGGATACTGCTGCCTGGCGGATGGCTGCGCCTTATTCTGGTATTATTGGTCAGCACGCTTTCCATAATCGCATACACCTGGCTCTGGGGTTCCACTCCCGGGGAAAGAGAATTCGCCCTATCTTATATCCGAAGGAAATGACAGTTTACGGACATTTGAAGAATTACTTCCAGGCAAGGAGGAAGATGCTCGCGGATTCATGGCAGATGTTCCGGGAAAACCTGAAGTATAATGCATCCATACGCAGTTCGAAGGATCCCGACAAACTCTGCTATATGATTCTCCGCGAGGCACACACCCTGGAAAAAGGAATGTCCCTCAGGGAACCTCGCCAAGGCTTCGGGAAGCAGAAAGCGGAGCATCTGATGGAGAGGATGGAAGAATATGCTGGAAGATACGGATACAATCCGGCAGTCTCCAATGCCCTGTCCATACTGGAAGGATATCTGCAGTTCTCCAGGGAGTCCGGAGAAAACATGGATATGCTTTCCGAGCGCTTCCGGAATCTACTGGAAAAGTTCGGAAATCCTGATTATCCCCGCACGGACTGCACCATCGTAATGGAAGAGTTCAAGACGGGCAGCTTCGAGGACGTGATACTGGGACGCCACTCCTGCAGATATTTCAAGAAAAAGGAAGTGGGCGTAGAAGTCATAAACAAGGCTCTGGAACTGGCCAGCCATACCCCCTCTGCCTGTAACCGCCAAGCCTGGAGGACGCATGTGTTCTCGGAAGAGGCCTGCGCTAAGCTTCTTGAATGGCAGGGAGGATGCCGCGGTTTCGAAGACGAACCCGCAGCCTGCATACTGGTAACGGCGGACAGGAAAGCTTTCCTCCACTACGAAATGTTCCAGCCTTACATAGACGGCGGAATGTATGCGATGAACCTTATCAACTGCCTACAGAGCCTGTCCTTGGCAACCATTCCCCTGTCCTGCGGATTCCATTCGGACAAGCTTGCGGCTCTCCGAGGATTCGGCATCCCGGCGAACGAAGTCCCGATAGTAATAATAGGCCTGGGCTATCCTGAAGATAAAGTCAGAGTGGCCGCCTCCATAAGAAAACAGATAAGCGAAACCAATACCTTCCACTGATGAATCTGCTCCTGATAGACCAGCCCATCCGCAACCGCGGTGACGAGTCTGCGCACAAAGCCCTTGTACGCAGCTTGCTCAAAGCTGATGCATCTTGGACCATAACAGTTCCCTATCGTTACGATACTGCTGCTATGGAGCCTATGATGGTGGCTGATCCCAGAGTAGAATATATCCAGGTAAAAGCTGACCTCTTCTCATACAGATGCCGCAGACTGGGCCAGAACCACGGATTCCGGCTTGCCTGGCATCTGGATCCGGCCATCAGGAAGATGATCCGCCTCTATAGGAAGGCCGATTATGTGGTGGCCGCGCCAGGAGGCATCAATCTGGGAGGATTCCAAGACTGGAGGCATCTGTTTTTCCTGGAACTGGCCAAATATCTGGGCAAGCCCCTGCTTTACCCCGGCAGGTCGATAGGTCCCTTCCCTGAGAACACTCCGGAACAGAAGAGATTCCACTGCAAGGCACAGGAGATCATCTCCTATATGAGATTCATTTCCCTGAGAGACAGAAGGTCGGAGGAATATGCTCCCGGAGCCATTCCAACCCTGGACAGCGCCTTCATCGAGTCGCCGGAAACGGAATTACCCCCCATTCCCGAAGGGCCCTATGTGGTTTTCGTGCCTAACGAGCTCGTCTGGCACTATGCCTTCAGGAACATCGCTCCTGAAAAGATCAAAGACTTCTACATTTCCATTGCCGGGCTAATCCATTCCCGCTATCCTGGCCACCGTATAATCTATCTGCCGCAACTGTACGCCGGCAGCGTCGCTATCGAGCATGACCGGGATTATTTCCTGTCCATTTGTTCCGGCGACGATTTCGTGGCGCCCGAAACTTGGAGCTCCGACATCCAACAGCAATTGATCAAAGCGGCCGCCTGCGTCGTAGGAGCACGCTACCATTCCATAGTATTCGCCATCAACAATGCCGTTCCCTTTGTAGCACTGAGCTATGAACATAAGATGGCCGGGTTGTGCGAAAGCCTGGGATTCAGCTACATCGACATAAGCAAAGCATTCGACGGGTCCGCCGACCTGCTTCCGGACATCGACAAGGCCCTTGCCAGTCCTCAATCCGACAAGACCAAGAGCATAGAAGCAAAGAGCATCGCCAGGAATGGCTTCAAGGCCCTTCTTGATTTCCTTCAGGGGAAGAACAGCATAAGCGTAATCGTTCCCAACTACAACCATGCCCCCTTCCTGGAACAAAGGCTGGATTCCATTTTCAAGCAGACGCTTGCCCCCGACGAGGTAATAGTGCTGGACGATGCATCCACGGACGATTCCGTCAATATCATCAAGGCTTACGGGAAAGGGATAAAACTGATAGTCAACGAGCTGAATGGAGGCTCCCCCTTCCTCCAGTGGAAGAAGGGCCTGGCAGCAGCAAGTGGGCGCTTGGTCTGGATAGCAGAAAGTGACGATTTTGCAGATGAATGCTTCCTCGAGAAAGCAGTCGCTCCTTTCATCAGCGATCCTTCCTGCAGCATGTCGTTCGTGCGTTCCCTGCTCTGCGATGCGGAAGGCAAGGACACGCACGTCCACCCGAACCAGATAAAAATGGACAAGGCCTTCGGAATGGAAGGAGATAAGTTCATCCGGCGTTATCTTGCCAAAAAGAACACTGTGGTAAATGCCAGTTCCGTACTCTTTTGCAGGAAAGACGCTTTGGAAACGGAAAATGGCTACGAGAATTACGGCGGCGCAGGAGACATCCTGTTCTGGTCGGGCGTAGCGGGCAAAGGAAAGGTTTACTATACTCCTGCACCCCTGAATCATTTCCGCCAGCACGGGAACAACCGGACAAAAGAAGATGCCATCAATGGCAGAGGCGAGAAAGAAGCCCTGAAGATAAGCAGGAAGATGCGGGAAGAGGGCTACCTGAGCCGTTGGGACCTGTTTAAGATAAGGACATACCACTATTCTAAGCTATATTATGGCACTGAAAACGCTGACCCGGAACTGTTGAAAGAATGGGGAAGCTTCCCTGTGAGAATAGCTTCGTCACTTAAAAGATTAATCGCCAAATACGATTTTTGATATGAGCACTTTAACCATTGCAATTCTAATCATCGCCTATTGCGTAATTCCCGCCGGAGTACTCTGGCTCTGCAGGAAAGTGAAATGGATAGGGAAAATCGGTCCCATCCTGATGCTTTATTTCCTCGGTGCCATCATTGCCAACATCGGCATACTCCCCTCGGGCGAAGAAACACTCAAGGTACAGAACCTCCTGTCCAACGCCATGATTCCCCTGGCCATCCCGCTGATGCTTTTCAGTTTCACCTTCCGCAAGAGTGAGACCCGCGACCAGCTGATAGCCATGATAACCGGGCTGGTGGCCGTCGTAGTGGCCGTCGTGGCAGGCTATCCCATCTTCAGCCCCCATATCCCCGATGCACCCCAGGTGGCCGGAATGTACACGGCCTGCCTTACCGGTGGTACGGTGAACATGGCCGCCGTGAGCAAGATGCTCGGCGTGGATGGCCAGCAGTATGCGCTGCTGAACACCTACGACATGATGGTATCCTTCACCTATCTGGTCTTCATAATGGCCATAGGAATACGCCTGGCCCGCAAATGGCTGCCCGTAAAGACCCTGGACAATTACGACGAGAAGGCCGTGCGCGAAGCCGGAGAGGAAAAGAATCCCTACAAGGGCCTCTTCAGCAAGAAAGGCATCTTCTCCAACGCCCTTCCATTGCTGGGAATAACCCTGATAGTGGTAGGACTCAGCGCCGGAATCGCAGTCGGTCTTTCCAAGTTGCTACCCGGGACCTTCATGATGTTTTTCATACTTGCCATCACCACCATCAGCATAGCAGCGTCTTTCTGGAAACCCGTACATAAATACGAGTACGGCTACGATATGGGAATGTATTTCATCTACATCTTCTCCCTGGTGGTAGCCTCTATGGCGGACGTGCGCGCCCTGGACTTTACCGGAGCCCTCTGGATAGTGGGATTCCTCTTCTTCATGGAGGTCATCTCCCTCTCCCTCCAGCTGCTTTCCGCAAAGTTCTTCAAGGTGGATGCCGACACCGCGGTGATAGCCTCCGTGACATATATCAACTCCCCGCCCTTCGTGCCAATGATCGCAGCCTCCATGCGCAACAGCCGCGTGCTGATGCCGGGACTCAGCATCGGCATCATAGGTTATGCCGTGGGCAATTACCTGGGAGTATTGATAAGCGGCCTGCTTGGATAATATGAGACCCGTTTACGCAAAAGATGCCCTCTACGACCTGCTCCTTCCTTATGTGAACTGGAGCTTCCGCCGCGTGTTCCGCAGCCTGGAATTCCAGGGGCTGGAGGACATCCCCGACGACGGGGCCATAATCTTCTCCCCCAACCATGTGAATACCCTGCTGGACGCGCTGGCAGTGCTGGCCATGATGGACAACAAGCCGGTGGTGTTTGCAGCGCGTGCGGACATCTTCCGCAAACCGGCGGTAGCCAAGATCCTGAACTTCCTGAGGATAGTCCCCATCAACCGCATCAGGGACGGGGTAGATGCCCTCGCAGGCAACGAACAGACCTTCCGCACGGCAATCGCCACCCTTAAGGAAGATATTCCCTTCTGCATCTTCCCGGAGGGCAGGCACAGCCAGGATCCGGGCCTGCTGCCGCTGCGCAAAGGCATAGCCAGGATAGCGATGCAGGCCGTGGATGAAATCGACCGTCCTGTGTACATAGTGCCCATCGGACTGGTCTATGAGGATTATGTGAACTTCCGCACGGATCTTACCATAAACGTGGGAGAAGCCGTGCTGGTGGCCGGCGAGAAAGGCCAGCCGGACCAGACCGAGCCCGCCAGACAGCGCAGGGCCAGGAAGCTGCTGGACAGCCTTGCCTTCAAGATGAGGGCACTGATAGATACCCGCAGGGACAAGCCGGTAAGGGATTCCCTGATGCTGAAGATTCTCAGGATTCCGCTGGTGCCCTTCGCCGCCCTGCTATTGCTGCCGGCATTCGGGATTATAAAATATCTGTCGAAGAAAATGAAGGACAAGGCCTTCCTGAACTCCGTACGCTACGGAATATGCTATCTGGTGAATCCTGTGATTATCTTCCTGCTGGGCCTGATCCTGGGCCTCTGCGGGCTGATTCCCTGGTGGCTGATACTGGTCCTTCCAGTCCTTTCAGCTTTTGCCCCTGAAATCTGGTACGGGGCCACCAGCAAGGATTAGAACGTTACCGTCGCAGTTACGGGAAGATGGTCCGACGGGCACCAATTCTGACCGTTCATGCTAAAGCTTTCCACTACCAACTTGAAAGCGGACGCCTTGCAGCCGCGGGTAAGGATGTAGTCATACCTTCGCTCCGGGTGATTCTTGGTGAGCTGCCGCTCATGGTTCCCCAGTTATTGTTGTTGTAGTCGTGCCAATAGCTGGTAAGTTTCTTGTGCTCATCGGTGCCGGGGCCATAGTTCATATCCCCCAGCAATACCGAAGGAGTGCTGCTGGCCTTGCTGTATGCGAAGTCATTCACCAGTCCGGACATGTTCAAGTTGCCGCCCTGACTGGAGGTAGGCATATGGGTCACGAAGAAATAGAGGCTCCTTCCGGTATCAATATGGGTAAAACGCGCCCAAAGGCAGGTCCTCTCGGGGATTCCGGCATTAGCATATGCCGAATATGAGCTTGTGTACCAGATACCTTCTTCCTTTGAGAGCCACACGAAACCGGATTCCTCGAGCTTAAGCTTCTTGGCATTATAGGCAAAACCATTGGCATAGGAATAGCTCAGGAGCTGAAGGAGGCGGAATCTGTACATATCGGATGCAAAAATAGTAATTCTATCCGAATGCAGATACTTATCAGTCGTGGATATAACCGTCGTTCTTAATGTTCCAGAGGAAGGCACAGAGAATTCCTCCGACCACGGCGAAACCGGCCATCAGTATGAAAAGATGGTCCCAGCCGAAATTATCGGAGAACCAGCCTAGGCCGGCACCGGTAATCAGCACGGAAACATAGCTCATCAGGCCTATCAATCCAACTGCGGAAGATGCGGCCTTCTTGGTGGCATGCTTGGAGGCAGTGACACCCAGAAGGGCCTGGGGGCCATACAGGAAGAAACCGGCAAGAGCAAGGATGGCAAGCACCAGCACAGGGGAAGCCGTGGAGGGCAGCAGCTGGAGAACTACCAGGCAGATAGCGACCAGCCCCATCTCTATGGCGCATACCCTGTGGGCCTTACCGGCAAAGAAACGGTCCGAAATCCATCCTGCGCAGAGCATGCCGGCGCATCCGGCAATCTCGAAAATGCCTATAGTCCATCCGGCCAGGTGCGGGGAAAGGGGTACGGACATCTTCCCGAGGAAGGTGGGGCCCCAGTCCAGCACGGCGAAACGCACTACATATACGAAGAGATCAGTAATTGCAAGCACCCAGATGACCGGATTCAGGAAAACCTTCTTCTTTACAAAGGCCCTGTAAGCAGCGGGGCTGTCATTTTCGTCAAGTTCGGTCTTGGTGTCCGGAAGTTCGGGTAAGCCTACGGATTTGGGGGTATCCCTGAGGGTGATTATAATGAAGATTATTCCGAATGCGGCGATTATCCCCGGAATCCAGAAGCACAATCTCCAATCCCCGCTGGAGCTCACTATGTAACCGCACAGAACGGCAAGGATACCGGCCCCTATGGAGTGGGAGGTATTCCAGATGCTCATCTTGGTGGCCAGTTCGCGCGGCGGGATCCAATGGTTCAGCAGACGGTTGCAGGGCGGGAAACCAAAGCCCTGGAAGATATTGTTCAACACTAGCAGTATGCCCATCACTACCACCATAGTACCTATGAAATCCGGTCCGGAAGGCTCGCCCGATATCATCACGGATATCTTGTCGCTCCATCCGAAGAGGAAATTTAGGACCACGCAGGCCGTGAGGCCGATAACCATATGCCAGCGGGCATTGAAACGGTCGGCCACGAACCCGTTAAGGAACTTGGACAGGCCGTAGATAATGCCCACCAGCGTAAGGATAATACCGAAATCGGTATTGCTGATACCATATTCGGCGCTCAGCACGGGCATTGCGAAAGAGAAGTTCTTCCTCACGAAATAGAACATGGAATAGCCTATCATCGAAGAGATGATGACCCTCCACTGCCAGTAGCTGAAACTTTTCTTCGTCTGCATAACTATCTGAATTGTTCGAAGGTAAATGCTTCCCAAGGCAGGTCAGCATCGGCCATACCCTTGTCCAGGATATCCACGATGTGCATCAGCAGAGGGAAATTCTTGAGATCCACCAGTCCGAGTTCTGCCTTCTTCTTCACAGCTATACCCATGACGCGGGTGATTACAAGGCTCTCGAGGGTGATGCCGGAGAGGGCTTCGGTAACCTCGTCGTAGTTCAGGCCCTTGCCCATCAGCACGCCGCAGCGGCGGGTCCTGCCGGAGAAGATGGTAACGTAAAGGTCGCCGAGGCCGATGGCTTCGGAATCAAAGGTACCACCCTGCATCTGCATCAGGGCGTGAGTTTCACGGACGGCCTGGGTAAAAGTTCCTGCCTGGGAATTATAGTGCTGAGGCTCGTCTTCGCCATGCCAGCGGATATTCAGTCCGACGGCGAGGGTAACTGCCATGGCATAGGCGTTCTTGAGGGCAACGGCGCTCTCCAGACCGATAACATCGTCGGTAAGGGAGATATGATAGTAAGGGCGCTGCATTGCTTCCTTCATCATGCGGAGGGCCTTATGGTCGCGGCCGCAGAATCCTACCTCGGAAGGATCCATGAACACCAGCTCATAGGAGGTGCAAGGACCGCCGATTGCGCAGATTTCCCTGTGTATGCCCACCTTGGCAAGTTCACTCTCCCAGTAACCAGGATAGGAGATAAGGGTTCCGTCGGCAAGACCGCGGAGGCCTTTGGTAACGCTGAGTACTGGAATCGAAGGGTCGAGTTTCTTGAGGATTTCCTCGAGGAACCAGTCCACGCCGAAGGAAGAAACGCCACCGATGATGAAGTCGGCACCTTCGACAGCCTTTTTCCAATCCTTGAAATAATAATATTTTACATTGTCCGGGAAAGGACGGCAGAATTTCTCGTGTTTATGGGTTTTTATATATCCGTCGATGATTTCGTCGTCGAGGCAAGTACCGACAATACGCACTTCATTACCATTTTCTGCGGCGGGAAAGGCAAGTGCAGAGCCCATCATACCAGCGCCGATGATTGTAACTGTTCTTTTCATTATATATGATTGTCTTGTTGTGTGCACGTGAACGCAACGACAAATATATAGACAATTTTCTTTTAGTGCAATAAATATAGAAAAAATTGTTCACGTGCACGCAATTATATCATTAATTTATATCTTT
>JAILMV010000144.1 GCA_024692185.1 Bacteroidales bacterium
TCTGCATTGCCACCGAAGTCGAAGACCATCTTCACGGACTCGGCATCGATGCCTGCAAGATTCGTGAAGGTGTAGGTTTCATCTTCATAAGCCTTTGCAGTAACCGTCTCCGTGAATAGGAATTTACCGTCATCGGAGGTATCCACAAGTTTAAGGGTAATCCTGGAATGGTCGGTACTGGAGTTGATCTTCACCTGGAAGTCATACTTCTTGGCAGCGGACAGGGAAACCTTGGTAGCATCCGTAGGGATGATGAAGAACTGGGCCTGCCACTGGTCGGTGGTTGCAGTAGGATATACGATGGTATATTTATTCCCGTTGAGCGTGACTTCGCGGTCGGCCAGCTGGGACCAACCGGGAGCATAGAATTGGCTATAAGTATGGCCATCAGCAGCATCCACGGGTTTCCAGAGGTTGGAAGCAGAGTCATACACCATTTCCTGACCGACGGAACCGCCGCCTTGAGGATCCTGATGTTCCTGGAAGCAGATATCCCTTATTTCCACTTCGGTACCTGCGGCACATCCGCCGAAATCGAAGAAGAGGGAAATCTTTTCCATATCTATACCGTCGAGGTTCGGAACCTTGTACACGAAATCAGTACCGGCCGTAAGTTTATGACGGTCAGCGAAATAGAATACGCCGTCGTCGCCTTCCTTGACGAGTTTGATAGTAACGCCGGGATGGTCGTTATTGGAATTAAGCGTGCAGCAGAAATCATACTTCTTGCCTGCAGCCGAACTCATGTTGGTGTGGAATGCCACCTGGGCCTGCCACTGGTCGCTGGTTGCTTCGGGAAGGCTTACGGTATAGACATAGTCCTTGGCTTCGAAACCAGGGTCTGCTATCTGATTCCAGCCCGGTGCATAATAGTAGGACATCGATTCGATGGTTGCACTGCGCCAGAGGTTGGTAGAACCTGTGATATCGTAATGCGCCCCTTCTTCCGGTTCCACGGGTTCATCGGTTCCGGGAAGGATGGTACCATCGTCAATGGCGTGATCCTTCAGGGTGATACGGGAAACGGTCACTTCGGTACCGTCGGCATTGCCTCCGAAGTCAAGGACAAGCTTGACGGCACCGGATGCGATGCCTTCGAGGTCATTCAGATAGAAGATGAAGTCGGATCCGGCAGGGACCTTAACCCTTTCTACGAAAAGGAAGACACCATCATCGGAAGCATCCGTAAGCTTGAAGGTTACTCCGGGGAGATCCTTGTTGGTGCTGACGATAGCGGAGAAATCATAGTGCGTGTCAGCATTGAGGGCAAGTGCCGTCGAAGGAATGATATGGAACTGGGCCTGCCACTGATCGCTGGTAGCGGAAGGAAGACTCAGGGAATAAGCTCCATTGTTGAGTTCCACGGAGGGATCGGCAATCTGGTTCCAACCGGGTGCATAGTAGAAGAAGTAGCTATGTGCATCGGCCGGGTCCACAGGTTTCCAAAGGTTGGAGGCCGCGTTGTAATCATATCCGTTGAACACATATGCACCGGCCTTGGAAGTCAGTATGAACTGCCAGGCAATTGCAGAGCCATTATTTCCGGTCGCAGTGTACCAGACCAGCGTCATGGCATTGTTGTCGATGCTTACTACACGGAACTTGCTGTCCTTCACGAACTCGTTGTTCGGGATATAAGGGAACAGGGTTCCAGCGGGGAGCTCAAGGTAGATGGCATCGCCTTCCACACTGAAGGAATAAGTGCTTTCCGCTGCGGATACAGCAACAGTGTAATCCTGTCCGTCACCGGGATTCGAAGCAGCATAAGGCTCTACGTTGACACCTGCATTGACATATACTGTTCCGGCAGTGCCGGGATCGAAGGTATATGCTCCCTCGGAAGTGAAGGTCAGACGGTTGTCGTAGAGACCGGTACCGGCTTTCTCGTCAGCGCTTGCAGACCACCATCCGGTAGGGTTCTCGACGCTCTCGCCGCAGGCCTGATGGGCAGGGACGCTGTTGTCGATACGCCATACCCTGGAGCTGCCTCCGGAGATATAGCGGATATAACGGTCGAAGTTGACGATGGAATTGTCGATGTGGAAGGATCCCTCTACATAGTCAGGGGACATACCGGCGGCATTCGAGACGAACATACGTACGCTGTAGTCGCCGGCAGCGGTATAAATCTTCTTAAGGCCGTCTCCGGTCTTATATTCGGACCATTCACCTTTCGAGTCCTGGAATACCCAGACAGGGACATATCCGGCCTGGTTCAGGCTGAAAGTCACCTGGTTGATTTCCTGATCGACGGAAATCACCGGAGTGAAACTCGTTGCGGTCGCTGGGGCATCTGCCTCCGTAGGATGGTTGATTTCCATGGGAGAGCAGGCGAAGAGAAGCGCAGCAACTAAAAGGATATATGCTATTCTTTTCATATTCTAGCGGATTAATAGTTGTTCTGAGTAAGTTCCCAGCTCTTACCCTCTGCGGAGTCGATTTCTCCCTGAGGGATAGGAATGTACTTCTTGCTGGCAGTCCAGCTGTTTGTACGGTAGCCGTAGCTGTCGGGAACGAGCACCTTGGAAGCCTGGATACCATCGGCATCGTTGGTAAGTTCCCAACGGACGAGGTCCCAATAACGTTTACCTTCACCTACGAATTCGAGAGCACGCTCTTTCTTGATGTTTTCAAGAGTGAGATCGACGGTAGTACCGGCAAGGGCACGGCCGTGAACCTTGTTAAGCCAGTTGGCAGCATCACCTGAGCCATATCCGCGGACTACGAGTTCGGCTGCATTCAGCAGGGTCTCGGCGTAACGGTAGATACGGAGATTGTTGTTGAAGTTCAGGTCTCCGTCAGCTACCTGGTCGGCATTGTTGGCCTTGTAGGCGACGTACTTCTCGAGGAAGATACCGGTATCCTGGTAGCGGGGATTATAGTTGTTCCCGGCACCGATGTTCCAGCAAGTAGCGTCGCGCCGTTTGTCGGCAGCGTCATACATGTCATAGGTTTCCGTACGTACGGGTGCGAAGCCCCATCCTGCGTCATGCTCGCTGTCCCCGGTCCAGCCGTTGGGGCTGATCATACGGGGAAGGATGGTGCCGCCGGCAGCACGGGGATTGTTGGCAGGAGCCCATCCGCGCACGGCATTGTCGTCCTTGTAGTTGATGTCGAAGATGGTCTCGCTCCCCCACTCGCCTTCTTCCTTGAAGAGGACGGTATAGTCCGGGAGAAGTTCATAGTGGCTTTCGGAGATGATCTCCTTCATATAGTCGAGAGCCTTGGAAAGGCGGGTGGCATCGTTCTGGTACATGGTAATCTCCGCATAGAGCATGTATGCCATGGCCTTGGAAACGCGTCCCTGGTCGTCACCGGTCCAGAACATGGGCAGGGCGTTCAGGGCGATTGCGCCCTCGAGATCGGCGATCATCTTGGCATAGACCTCGTCTGCCTTGAACTGCTGGCAGGTGAAATCGCCGCTCAGATTCTCTTCATAATAAGGGATGTTTCCCCAGAATTTCCAGAGGATGTTGTAGTAGAACACGCGGAGCACGCGGGCCTGGGCCTCGACGAGCTTGGCAGTGTCGTCGGAAAGGCCTTTTACCCATCCCTTGTACTGCAGGACGTCGTTGCAACGCTTGACGCCGGAGTAGCAGTCGGACCAGAGGCCGGTCACGGTGCTGTTGGGGATGGCTTCGTAGTTCATGATGAGATGCCAGAACTTATTGTCCGACTTATCTGAACCACCGACCCAGATCTGATCGGCCATGACGTCGCTGAGGATGTTGAGAGGATCGTATTCTTCGGTCCAGTCGAACCACTCAAGAGGATCGTAGGCGGCGATTACAGCCTCCTGGAGATGCTCTTCGGTGCTGAAGTACTCCTCGAGAGGAGATTCTGTAGGATGCTCTACGGTAAGGAAATTATCCGTGCATGCGGTCAGTGCAAAAATTGCAGCAGCGGCAAGAATCATATTCTTTTTCATAATCGTAGTCAGTTAGAATTTGAGATTTACACCGAAGAGGAAGGTGCGGGCCTGAGGGTACACACCATAGTCGATACCGAGAGATGTTCCACCGGAAGAGATTTCCGGATCATATCCATGGTAATTAGTGAGAGTAACGAGGTTCTCGGCGCTGACATAGAGTCGGAGCGATGAGGCGAAAGCCTTCTTGACGAGCTTCTCGGGGAGGGTATAACCGATCTGGAGGTTCTTCAGACGGGCATAGGAGCCATCATAGACATAGAGGTCGGACACCTGCCAGTTGACCGAATCTCCACGCACGAAACGGGGAATACGGTTGGAGGTTCCTTCTCCGGTCCAACGGTTAAGCATATATGAAGGTAGGTTAGATTCGGAGATATCTACACGGCGGGTAAGGTCGAGGACCTGGTTGCCCAGGGTACCCTGCCAGAGCATGTAGAAGTCGAAACCTTTCCAGTTTGCGCTGAGATTGAGACCGAAGGTCCAGTCAGGAGTACCGTTTCCGATATCGGTACGGTCGTCTGCATCGATCTTGCCATCCTTGTTGACATCCACGAAGCGGACGTCGCCGGGAACGGCCGAAGGCATGATCAGAGCACCTTCAGCATTGGTGTAGGCGTTGATCTCATCGTAATTCTGGAAGATGCCGTCGGTCTTGAGGCCGTAGAAGTAAACGAAGGGCTTACCATTCTCGGCGCGGGAGATTGCACCGGCACCCTGGAAGGAGTTGTAATCCTGGAAACCGCTTTCGTTGCCGAGATCGACCAGGACATTGCGCAGATATGTGGCATTCGCGCCGACGCGGAAGTTGACATCCTTGACGGCGAACTTGTAGGAAAGCTCGAACTCTACGCCCTTGTTGTCCATGATACCGACGTTTCCAATAGGTTTGGATTCACCCACATAAGCATTGATGGGCACCTCCATCAGCATACCGTTAGTACGCTTTACGTAGAAATCGGTGCTGAACGTGAGGGCATTGGCAAAGAAACCGAGGTCGAGACCGACATTGGTCTGCACGGATTCTTCCCAACGGAGATCGGGATTGGCGAGGCCGCTGGACTTGGTGCCCTGGGCAACTGCTTCGGAAGTGCCGAATTCATAGTTGTTGCCCCTGGCCGTCATTACGGTATAGCGGAAGTCACCTATGTTCTCGTTACCATTCTTACCCCAGCTGAAGCGGAGCTTGGCATTCGAGAGAGAAGAAGGGAGTATATCTTCCAGGAAGGATTCCTTATAGATATTCCAACCGAGGGAGAAGGAAGGGAACACGCCCCACTTGTT
>JAILMV010000171.1 GCA_024692185.1 Bacteroidales bacterium
CCCCATCCAGCACAAGACCTCAGGTTTCTATTACCTGATCGAGTTCAAGGCAGATCCTGAATTCGTAGCAAATCTCGAAATCCAGTACAAGCGTGACGAGCGTATCCTTCGCTTCCTCACCGTCGCCCTCGACAAAGATGCTATCGCATATGCCGAGCACCGTCGTGAGATGAAGGCTTCCAAGAAGGCCGCTGCTCCTGCAGAAGAGGCTCCCAAGGCCGCTGACGAGGAAGAAGTCACCGAGTATGATGTTGAACCCGTTGATTCCAAAGAGGAGGAATAAACCATGGCACAGAATGACAATGTACGCTATCTGAACCCTCCTACCGTAGAGGTTCGCAAGAAGAAATACTGCCGCTTCAAGAAGGCTGGCATCAAGTATGTCGATTACAAGGATCCTGAGTTCCTCAAGAAGTTCCTGAACGAGCAGGGTAAGATTCTTCCCCGCCGCATCACCGGTACTTCGCTCAAGTTCCAGCGTAAGGTTGCCCAGGCCGTAAAGCGCGCCCGCAGCCTCGCTCTTCTCCCTTATGTTACTGACCTCCTTAAATAATCCTGCCCTATGAAGATCATCCTCAAGAAAGAAGTCGCAGGTCTCGGAGAGGCCGGAGAACTCGTGGAAGTAAAGAGCGGATATGCTCTCAATTATCTGATTCCTCAGGGATTCGCAGTGCTCGGAACCAAGTCTGCCATCAAGCAGTACGAGGAGACCGTCCGCCAGCGTGCCCACAAGGAGGCGAAACTCGTTGCCGATGCCGAGGCAAAGGCCGCCAAGATTTCTGCTACTCCCGTCAAGCTCACCGTCAAGGTGGCTGAGAGCGGCAAGCTCTATGGTGCAGTTACCGCCGCAATGGTTGCCGAGGCTCTCGTAGCCGCCGGTGTCGAGGTTGACAAGAAGGACGTTACCGTTCCTGAGATCAAGGAAGTCGGTAGCTTCGAGGGTTGCGTGAAGGTCTACAAGAAGATCGTCGCCGCCATCAACGTCGAGGTTGTTGCAGAGAACGCCGAGTAATTTCGGATTCCATACAAACAAAAGGATGACCGCTTGGTCATCCTTTTTTGTTTTTCACTATCTCAATTCCAATGCCGTCAGGCATGTATCCCCCAGGAGGACTCCGCTTAGCGAACCAGGGCTCGCTGCGCTCCGGCCCCTCCCAATGTTTCCTGCGTGGTCTTCGACCACTTGTCTCCATTGGGAGGGGCCGGAGTGAGCGAAGCGAACGGAGTTCCGCCAGGGGCTGGACTCACCTGCCGCGACAAGCCAGGCCGCAGATCAGTCCTTCTTGTTCTTGTAGAGGAAGCGGCGGATTTTCTGGGTGGCGGACTTCTCGAAGGGCTCCTTCATGGCATCCACTTCACTAAGCTGCGAATTCTTGCCCAGAAGCTTGTTGATACGCTCCTGCAAAGTCTTCTGAAGTGCTTCGGCCTTCTCGTAGAAGCGCTCCTCGCCCTCTACGTTCCAGTCCAGAACATTGTCCTCGAACTTCACCAGGGCAACGAGCTTACCGTCGCGCTCGACCACGAGACTCTCGGAAACTCCCTCCTCGTTGTTGATTACCTGCTCGATCTCCTCCGGATAGATATTCTCGCCCGAGGGTCCGAGGATGGTATTGTTCAGACGGCCCTTGATGTGGAAATTGCCGTACTTGTCCTCGATGGCGACATCGTTGGTATGGAACCATCCGTCATCGTCGATGACCTGCATCGTGCGCTCCGGATCCTTGTAGTAGCCGAGCATCACATTGTCCCCGCGGCAGACTATCTCGCCCTCGCCGGTTTCGGGATTCTTGTTGTCCAGGCGGACTTCGACCCTATATGAAGGAATACCTATCGAGCCAACCACTGTGCGGCCGACCATTGCATTGCACACCAGCGGAGCACATTCGGTAAGGCCGTAGCCGATGGCATAGGGGAAGCGGCATTTCTTAAGGAAGTCTTCCACCACCGGGTCTAGCTTGCTGCCGCCCACGCCGAAGAAGTGCAACTTGCCTCCGAAGCTCTTGTAGAGACGGCCGCCAACCAGACGGTAGAACAGCCAGGGCATCCTCTTCTGCATCCATCTGAGGGTGCGGCTGCCATTCACGGTAGGGACTATGCTCTTGCGATAGACTTTCTCTATGATGAGAGGCACGGAGCACATTACCGTAGGGCGGATCTTTTTCATGGCCGCCATAAGCACGCTGGGAGTAGGGGGCTTGGGGATATAGTATACGCAAGCGCCCACATATATGGGATAGAGGCATCCCAAGGCCATCTCGTAGGCGTGGGCCATGGGAAGTATGGACATGAAGCGGTCCTTCTTGAAACAGCGTTCTGCCTTATGGGCCTCCATAATGTTCTGGCAGAGGTTGCGGTGGCTGAGCATCACACCTTTGGCCTTTCCGGTAGTTCCGGAGGTGTAGATGATGGCTGCCAGTTCGTCGGCTGAAGGGGTGCGGACCCATCCGTCGCACTGGAAGGCGTCTTTTTCCTTCTTGATAATCTCGAAAGTTTCGATATCTATCACCAGGGTGAGCTTGTCGATGCACTCCTGGCTGAGTTTGGGGAGCAGCCTTTTGGAGATGAAGATCACCTTGCTCTCCGAGTGGGTGAGTATGTTGGTGATCTCGTTTTCCGATCTGTCAGGGAGTATGGGGATGGCCACGCGGCCGAAAGCGGTCGCAGTGAAGAATGCCACCGTCCAGTTGGGCATGTTCTGGGAGAGTATGGCCACCTTGTCGCCTGCGCTGATGCCGAAGCGCGACAGCCTCTGGGACTGCCTGTCGCAGATAGCGCGGAAACTGCTGTAGGAATAGGCCTGGGTGCCGTCGATGAAACGGCTCAATTTGCGTTTGGAGAACCTCTCCGTAGAGCTTTCGAACAGCTCGCGGAGGGTGCTGGGATAATGGTCCTGATGGTGCCCGGGAAGCAGGCGTACAGGGTTGAGTCGGATAAGGATCTTACGAATCCTGTATGGGTGCTTGTGTTTTCTCATAGCTATATCCGGTTATATACTTTTCTTTGTGTTTGCCGGTCAGATGCAGGCTCTCGTAATGCCTCTGCACCATCTCCAGATCGGCCTGGATGTCACCGCTAAGTTTAAGTTTTTCTCCGCAACCGATGCGCTTGGTGCCCCAGTCGAAGTATCCGGCATATACCGGGACTCCGGTTTCCTGGGCAATTTTGAGAGCTCCGGCTTTCCAGCGCTTCACGGGCTTGCGTGTACCCTCGGGAGCGATAGCCAGTTTGAAGACCTCGTCCCTGTCCATATGTTCGATAAGGCTCCTGATAAGGGTGGTAGCATTGCTGCGGTCCACGGGAATGCAGCCGCAGGCGCGCAGAATGTTTCCGAGGGGCCAGAAGAACAGTTCTTTCTTTATCATTACGTGGGCGACCTCTCCGAAGCTGGTATAGAAGAGATAGGCGATCACGAAGTCCCAGAAGGATGTGTGGGGAGCGCCCAGCACTATCACTTTCTTCTCGGGCATAGGTCCGCCTACGGCAGTCCATCCCAGACGGCGCAGGAGCCATCCGCAGAATCGTGCCCAGCCCTTGCTGTATGAGGTCTTGTTGCCTTTCATCAGATATCTACGTCTTCGAGCTCTTTTTCGCTCTTGAGGTTGTGTCGGAGCCAGTTCTGGCGCTCAATGGTATTGTCGCCCATATAGAACTCCATGATTTCGGAAATGGATTCTTCGTCGGCAAGACGAACCTGGTCGAGGCGCATGTCCTCGCCGATGAAGTCGGCGAATTCGTCGGAAGATATCTCTCCCAGACCTTTGAATCGGGTGATTTCCACCTTGTTCTTGAGTTCGGCGATGGCCTGTTCCTTCTCCTCGGGGGAATAGCAATAGCGGTTGGCCGTCTTGTTCCTGACGCGGAAGAGGGGAGTCTGGAGGATATGTACGTGCCCGCGACGGATAAGGTCGGGGTAATATTTCATGAAGAAGGTGCACACCAGCATGCGGATATGCATACCATCATTATCGGCATCGGTCGCGATGATGATGTTGTTGTAGCGGAGATTCTCGAGGTCGTCCTCCACTCCGAGGGCGGAAATCAGCAGGTTGAGCTCTTCGTTCTCGGCCACCTTCTTGCGGCTCTCCTTGTAGGAGTTGATGGGTTTGCCTCGCAGGCTGAAGACAGCCTGGTAGCTGGCGTTGCGGGCCTTGGTGATGGTTCCGCTAGCGGAGTCACCCTCGGTGATGAAGATGCTGCTGCGCTCGATGTCGTCCTGGGTCTTCTCGTTGGCCTTGTCGTTATAGTGGAAGCGGCAGTCGCGGAGCTTCTTGTTATAGACGTTGGCCTTCTTGTTGCGCTCGCGGGTCTTTTTCTGGATTCCGGAGATTTCCTCGCGCTCGCGCTGGGAGTCCTTGATCTTCTCTTCGATGATGGGAATCAGCTCCTTATGGATGCGGAGGTAGTTGTCCAGCTCCTGGGCCACGAAGGAATTCACGTAGCTGCGGATGGTGGGGCCGGTGTCCAGATGCAGGGTGCCGTGCTCGTCGTGGGTCTGCTTCTCCCACATATAGTTGGAACCCAGCTTGGTCTTGGTCTGACCCTCGAAGTTAGGTTCCTGGATCTGTATGCTGATGGCTCCCACGATGCCCTGGCGGCAATCTTCGGGAGCATAATTCTTCTTGAAGAAGTCCTTGAAGGTCTTGGCGATGGCCTCGCGGTAGGCTGCCAGATGGGTGCCGCCGTCGCGGGTGTTCTGGCCGTTGACGAAGGAGGAGATGTTCTCGCCGTAGTCCCGTCCGTGGCTGAGCACTATTTCGATGTCCTCGCCTTCGAGGTGGATGGGGGCGTAGAGAGGCTCTTCGGAGAGATTCTCGTTCACCAGGTCGAGAAGGCCGTTCTCGCTCTTGTAGGGAGTGCCGTTGAGTACGAGGGTAAGCCCTTTCTTGAGGTAGGAGTAGTTCTTGACCATCGTTTCCACGAAGCTCAGGTTGTAGGCGAACTTGCCGAACATCATGGGGTCGGGGTAGAAGTTCACCAGCGTACCATTCTTCTCCTTGGAAGCGATATCTTTGCCGCTGTCCTTGAGTTCTCCGCGTTCGAAACGGGCCCAGGATGACTCTCCGTCACGATATGAACAGACGTAGAATGACTCGGAAAGTGCGTTTACGGCCTTGGTACCGACGCCGTTCAGACCGACGCTCTTCTTGAAGACCTTGTCGTCGAACTTGCCGCCGGTGTTGAGTATGCTCACGGCCTTGACCACGGAATCCAGGGGGATACCGCGTCCGAAGTCGCGCACTGTCACGTGATTGTCCTCGCTGATATCAACGGTAATCTGCTTACCGAAGCCCATGGCATATTCATCGACGGAGTTGTCGATGATCTCCTTCAGCAGGACATAGATTCCGTCCCCGGGGTTGTTGCCGTTTCCGAGGCGTCCGATATACATACCGGGACGCATCCGGACGTGCTGTACGCCTTCCAGGGTGCGTATGTTGTCGTCTGTATAATTCGTGTTCTGAGTCATCTTACAAAGATAACAAAAAATCGGCTATTTCACTACGCCCCGAAGGTGCAGGACCACAGGTTTTTTGATGTCCGAGAGATATACGGTGATGGTTTTGTCGAAGGGGAAAGGACCGTCCTCGTTGGTGAAGGTCGCCTCTACCTGACCTTTCTCTCCCTTGGCCAGGCTGCTGCGGGTCCAGCGCACGTTGGTGCAGCCGCAGGAGCTGATGGCGGACAGTATGGTCAGGGGCTCGTCTCCCTTGTTCGTGATGGTGAAAACACATTTCTGGGGGCCGTCGGCCTGGGTGATTGTCCCGAAATCGTGGACGGTCTTGTCGAACTCCGCACGGCCTCCTATGAGGATGCTCAGTATTATCAGAAGTAATTTCATATTGCAAATTTATAACAAAAACCTTACCTTTGCGTCCGAGATATAAACTTAACTTAAAGATATGGCTTACAAAATTTCTCCAGACAGCTGCGTTGCTTGTGGAACCTGCATGGGTGAGTGCCCTACCGGCGCTATCCACGAGGGAGATGTTTATTCTATCGATCCTGATGTGTGCATCAGCTGCGGAACTTGCGCAGGTGCATGCCCTATGGGAGCTATTTCCGAGGAATAATTTCTCTTAAGCGACGATTACACGGACTCCGGTCTTCTCAATTGCCTTCTTGGCAGATTCTGAGATTCCGGAGTCTGTTATTAGTATGTCCAGATCCTCGCAGCCGCAGATGCG
>JAILMV010000191.1 GCA_024692185.1 Bacteroidales bacterium
CCGGAAGGAATGTGGCTTACGGCCTCGTCTGCGGAGACGTATTTAATTGCTTTCATTGCTTATAATTCTTACTTTTGCATTTAATCTACAAATTTAAAAAATATTCTGATGCATACAAAGGAAGAGAAACTTGCGGTCTTCGCCGAAGCTCTGGAAATAATGGAGACTTTAAGGGCCAAATGCCCGTGGAATGCAGCCCAGACCACGGAGAGCCTGCGCCCGATGACGATCGAAGAAGTGTATGAGCTGAGCGACGCCGTGCTGAGGGGCGACGACAAGGACCTGCGCAAGGAGCTGGGCGACGTGCTGCTGCACATCATCTTCTATTCGAGGATAGCCGAAGAAGAGGGGCGCTGGGACATTGCCGACGTGCTCCGCGGACTGTGCGACAAGATGATCTTCCGCCATCCCCACGTGTTCGGAAACGGTGCATCGGAAGGCATGACCGAAGAGGAAGTTGCCAAGAACTGGGAACTGATAAAGACCAAGGAGAAGGGCGGGAACCGCACCATACTCGGAGGTGTTCCCAAGAGCTTCCCTCCCGTGCTGAAGGCCTATGCCATGCAAGACAAGGCCAGGAGCGTAGGTTTCGACTGGGAAGAGCCTTCCCAGGTTTGGGACAAGGTCATGGAAGAATACGGCGAAGCCCGCGAGGCCGTGGAAGAGGCCGACCCCTCACATAAAGAAGAGGAATTCGGCGATCTGATGTTCGCGGTGGTGAACGCCGCCAGGCTATACGGAGTGGACCCTACGGTTGCCCTGGACAAGGCCTGCGAAAAGTTCCGCCGCCGCTTCGGCTATCTGGAGGAAAAAACTATACAGCAGGGCAAGGATCTCAAGGAGATGAGTCTTGCGGAGATGGATGCCATCTGGGACGAAGGCAAGGCTAAAGGGCTGTAAAGAAAGAAAAATGCACGCGGCCATAGACCTTCTCCTTCACGAAGGCGGGGTGGCCGGTGAACGAATGCTCATCCCCGTGTTCCAGGATGAAGTAGCATTCAGGATATAGGATATTCTGCCCCAGGACCTTGTCGGGCAGGGTTTCCAATCCCTCCAAGGCATAAGGCGGATCGGCGAAGATAAGGTCGAATTTCTCGGTGCAGATGGGCAGGAAATCGAACACATTGTCCCTCACCATAGTAACATTTCCCAAACCCAGACGGGCAGCCTCGCGCTTTATGAAGGAAGCGTTCTCCCTTGCCATCTCCACGCAATACACACGCGCCGCTCCGCGGGAAGCGAACTCGAAACTGATGGCACCCGTACCTCCGAAAAGGTCCAGCACCTTCAGATCTTCGAATTCATATTCGTTGTTCAGGATATTGAAAAGGCCCTCCTTCGCGAAATCCGTGGTGGGCCTAGCCGCATAGCGCTGCGGCAGTTCTATGGTCTTTCCCTTGAGGGAGCCGCCGATGATTCTCATATCTGCTCCACCGACTTGAAATAACGGTAGAGGCTCATTTCCTCTTCGGGCCCCACCAGGCTGCGCAGGCAGATGGTAGATACCTCCGGATTCAGCTGGAGCTGCTTGAGGGCGAGGAAGATGTAATATTCGGCCGTGGTGAAGTCGGGAGCCTCGAACACATTGGCAAGCAGCAGACTGCCGCCCTGTGCTATGGCAAGATAGAGATAGCCTTCCTTGTGGGAAGCGACTATCTTATTGTAGTCCCTGCACTGAGGCAGGGCCTGGAGTACATGGAAGAGCTCCGGCATAGCCTCGATATTGCTGTCCGGAACGGCATATACCAGCACCGCGTCATATTGCGGCACCTCGACCCATTTGACGATGTCGCTGCCCTTCAACGATGCGACTTCTGCGAGAAGCTCTCTTGCAGAAGTCGTATTGAAGAAGTGCGTCGGCACTAAAGTGCACGCAGGCGTCAAAATGGATAGATCCACTATTACTCCCAGTTACCGGCGTTATTGTTAGGTGCGTCGATGGAACCCACCTGCAGACCCTCGTAACGGTTCTGGTCCCTCCTCTCGGCATCGAGATTGATGCGGAGCTGGTTGTCCAGGCCCTTAAGCAAGATCTTGTAAGGCATCTTGGCCTCGAAAAGCGGAACGGGAACACCGGTCACGGTCTTCACGGTAGCATCCATGATAACTTGTTCGCCACCGGAGAAAGGAATATACTTGAGGGAGTCGACTACGAAATCATCCCTGCGGAGGAAGAGGGTATCCTTGACAGGTATCTTGGTAGCAACGGAGAACACGAGGTTGTTGTCACCTGCCTCATAAAGCTTGAGGAGATCCTCGCTGGTGAGTTTCTTGCGGGAAGCCCTCTTTACCTTCTCGGTATGTGCAACTGCGAGGGAGTCATCCATGGAACCAACCTGCATCACGATTTCCATCTTGCCATTGTTGTAGAACTCGGCGAGGGAATCGACGGTAGATACGAATTTGCCATTGACGCTCTTATAGGCAACCTGCAGCGTACGGATATCCTTCAGACGCTGTATAGCCACGCTCTCACGATATTGCTGCTGCTTTTTGAATTCGACAGGCTTCATGATACTCTTCACGATCAAATACACCATACAGACGCATAGGACAAAGAGTACGACCTCCAAAAGAATCTTGACTGATTTTTTCATATTTGGTTTCTGATAATTTCAAGTATATCCGCACAAAGTTAGAAAATTCATTTTTCAAATGCAATATTCTTATTAAATTTGCCCACGAAAATAATGGAAAAAACATCTTCGCTGAACAATATCCTTAGCTCCGCTAACAAGCTCACCGTAGTTGTCCATACGCACCCCGACGGGGACGCTGTGGGCAGCGGCGCGGCCATGGTTTCGTACCTCAGGGAAAGGCTCGGCAAAGATGCCATGCTGATAGTGCCGGATGCCATACCTTCCAACCTTGCTTTCATCGCGGAAGGGCTGCCCGTACTGGATGCCTGTGCCAGCCCCGAAAAGGCGGCAGAGCGCATAGCTTCTTCCGAGCTGATACTGGTCCAGGACCTCAACGACCTGAAGCGCACCGAGCAGCTCAGCGCAGCCCTGGAATCGGCCAAAGCCTGCAAAGTGCTAATTGACCATCACCTGAACCCGATACTGGAACCATTCTCCCTGGTATTTTCGGAGCCCGAAAGGTCCTCGACCTGCGAGTTGCTCTACTTCATACTCAAGGACCTGGAAAAGGGCGACGCCTCGGGCATACCTGCCAGATGCAAGGCCGCACTGATGACGGGTATGACCACCGACACCAACAATTTTGCGAATTCGGTCGGCCCGGACACCTTGGTAATGGCCTCGGAACTGCTCAAGGCCGGCGTGGACAGGGATGCCATCATCGACAAGCTCTATCACAGCGACCGTGAGGAAAGGTCCAAGGCCTTCGCCGACATGATGGCGAATCACCTCGTGATACTCCCCAGCGGCGTTTCCTACATGATAATGACGGAAGAGATGCAGCAGGCCTACGGACTGGAGCCCGGAGAAACCGAGGGCCTGGTGAACCTGCCGCTGAATATGGAGAAGGTCCGTATGAACATCTTCCTGAGGGAAGAGAATGGCCTTTTCCGGGTAAGCATCCGCTCCAAGAGGGGCGTTTCCGCCCGGCAGCTGGCCGCTTCCGCTTTCCATGGCGGAGGGCACGAGCTGGCAGCCGGCGGCAAATTGAGATGGCCCGACGATATTCCGGACAGATCCTGCGCCGCAACTTTCCTGGAGGAAATCACGGCACGATTTCTGCGAAATGAACCGACGAAGTGAAAGACGATTATGAAATTTAGATATCTGATAATTGCAGCCGCAATGCTTTCCCTGGCTTCCTGCGCAAAGGAAGGCAGCACCGGCACAAACGAAGACGCCAAGCGATATTTCGACGCATGGATTTCCCAGAACCATCCGAATGCTACCAGGACGGAGCTGGGTTCATATATAATCAGCCAGAGCGAAGGCAGCGGCACCGCTGCCGGTGATTATGTCTTTGCCCGCATCAATTATTCTTCATACAAGCTTAACGGGGACCTGGCAGGCACTACCTACGAAAAAGTAGCACGCCAGTGCAATACTTATTCTGCCTCCAAATATTACGGTCCCACCATCTTGTACCGCGGGACCGAACTGGAAGCAATGAGCGCCGGCCTCGAGGAGGCCATCTCCGGCATGAAGATAGGAGGAAAGATGAGGATCGTCATCCCCGGATGGCTGAACCAGTCCGGAAGGTACGACAGCGAGAAAGAGTATCTGGCAAATTGCTCCGGCACCGACTACATATATGACCTGGAACTTGTGGACCTCTTCGATGACGAAGAGGTCTGGGAAAGGGATTCCCTGCTCAGGTATATGGCGGCCAACTATCCCACTGCGGAAGAGGACAGCCTTTACGAAGGTTTCTTCTACATAAAAGAGAAGGCCGGGAAAGACGACTACGACTTCCCCTCCGACACGACTTTTTACATCAACTATACCGGACGCCTGCTGAATGGACGGGTATTCGACACCACCATCGCAGACACGGCCAAAGTATGGAACCTGTATTCCAGTTCCACCACCTACGCGCAGAAGTCAGTCACCTGGTATTCGGAAAGCGGAGATTTCACATCGATAAAGCTTGCGGATAACGAAATAATAAGCGGCTTTTCCTATGCCCTGAGCCAGATGCATCCTGGCGAGGCCGGAAGATGTTTCTTCGTCTCCAAATACGGATACAGTTACAGCGGGTCGGGTAAAACAATCCCCTCCTACGCACCTCTTAGTTTTTACATAGAAACTACCGAGGCACCTTAGCCTATGCCTGAAAAAACGGAAGGAAGAGCACCCATAGAGCTCGAAACCAAAAGAATCGGCACATTGCTGAAAGAGTACGCGGTCCCTGGCATCATAGCCATGACCGCGAGTTCTTTGTACAATATGGTGGACAGCATCTACATCGGCCATATCAAGGACGTGGGAGCCCTCGCCATCTCCGGCATAGCTGTCACCTTTCCCATCATGAACCTGGGGACCGCTATCGGGACCTTGGTAGGCGTGGGAGCATCTACCCTGGTGTCGATGCTGCTTGGCCAGAAGAACTATGTGACGGCCAACAAGGTGCTGCCCAACGTAGTAACCCTGAACGTGGTTCTGGGGGCACTGTTCTCCATACTGATACTCGCCTTCCTGAAGCCGGTACTCTTCTTCTTCGGGGCCAGCGAGGCCATCTACCCCTTCGCAAGGGACTATATGGTCATCATCCTCCTGGGTTTCATAATCTCGCACCTGTATTTCGGGCTGAACGGAATGATAAGGGCCACCGGCAAGCCCCGGCTGGCGATGGGCCTGACGCTATTTACGGTGATATCCAACGCTATCCTGGATCCCATCTTCATATTCGGCCTGGACCTGGGAGTGAAGGGAGCGGCCATAGCAACGGTTATCTGCCAGGCGATGTCCCTGGCCTACAGCTTGGTCTATTTCTCTTCCGGAAAGAACGTCATCCATTTCGGCAAACGCATCTTCGGCTTCAGCGCCAAGATTGCCAGAACCTCCATGGGAATAGGCCTCGGGCCCTTCCTTATGAATACCGCCGCCTGCCTGGTGGCAATGTTCATAAACCAGCAGCTGCGCAAATACGGTGGCGACCTTGCCATCGGAGCCTATGGCATAATCAACCGGGTTTCCTTCCTCTTCGTGATGATAATAATGGGAATAAACCAGGGAATGCAGCCCATTGCCAGCTACAACTACGGTGCCGGCAAGGGCAAGAGGGTCAAGAAAGTTTACTGGCTGAGCGTATTCTGGGCCAGTATGGTTTGCGTCCTGGGCTTCATCATCTTCGAGTTCTTCCCCGGGCCTGCTGCCTCTATGTTTACCAATGACGCCGAGCTCAAGAAACTTGCAGTCCACGGCATGAGGCTTATGAACATAATGTTCCCCATAGTAGGTTTCCAGATAATCAGCACCAACCTCTTCCAATGCCTGGGAATGGTCAAGAAGAGCGTTTTCCTCTCGCTGAGCCGCCAGCTCATCTTCCTGCTGCCGGCCCTATACCTGCTGCCGCTGGCCTTCGGAATCGAAGGAGTATGGCTGAGTTATCCCGCATCCGACGTGCTGGCCTTCACCTGCACAGTAATAATGATAATCCGTCTTATCCGTCAGTTAGAACGCAGTGAAAATCCCGAATAAAAAATATGTCTATGCCGCGCTGGCCGTACTGGCAGTGCTTATCGTACTGATTCTGGCCATCCCCTCCGGAAAATCTTCCGGGCGCAAAGCAGCATCCATAAAAGGGATAAATGCGGTCCTCACCAACGAAATGTCCGACAGCGAGAAGCTTGTCAAGATGGAAAAGGACGTGAAGATCTTCATGCAGCGCTGGCAGATACGCGGACTCGAGCTCTGCATAATGCGGAACGACTCCCTGCTCTACGCAAAGGGCTTCGGCTATGCGGACCAGATGACGGAAGAACCCATGCGCCCCGGCACCATAATGCGCGTGGCCTCGGTGAGCAAGCTACTCACAGCCGCAGGCATTATGAAGCTGGTGGAAGATGGCAAACTGCGCCTGTCGGACAAGGTATTCGGCCCCCACGGCATTCTGAACGACAGCCTCTACACGAACCATATCAGCGACAAAGGCTATTTCGACATCACCGTGGAGCAGCTGCTGCGCCACGAGGCCGGGCTTACCATACGTCGGGGAGATCCTATGTTCCGCACCCGCGACTGGATGAACATCTACCATCTGAAGGAGGTTCCCGACCAGGAAATGCTCACCTCGATAGCAGTACGCAAGCGCCTGGGATACACTCCCGGCAAAAGCCACGAATATTCCAATTTCGGTTATCTTCTGCTCAGCATGATAATCGAGCGCAAGACAGGAGAATCCTACGAAAAGTGGATGCAGAAGAACATCCTGGAGCCCGCAGGCTGCGAGGACTGCCATCTGGCCCACAATTCCTACGAGGAAAAGATGCCCGGGGAAAGCCGCTATCATATGCAGGACAACGATCCTCCAGTACCCAAATACGACAATAGCGCAGACTCGGTGGCACGCTGCTACGGAGGCAATGACATACGAGTGCTGAAGGGCGCAGGAGCCTGGGTATGCTCAGGTCCGGAACTGGCCCGGTTCGTGGCCTCGATAGATGGCAAGCCTGGAGTGAAGGACATCCTGTCCAAGAAGAGCATCCACGAAATGACCAGTTTCAGCGAGGACCACAAGTTCGGCCTCGGCTGGAACAGCGTCAACCCCAAGAAGGGATGGCTGCGCACCGGTTCCCTATCCGGCACCAGCGCCTACGTGATGATTTTCCCTGACGGAGAATGCTGGATACTGCTCTCGAACACCCATGCCTGGAAGGGCCCGAGATTCTCGAAGATTACCAACAATTTCATACTCCAATGCAGGCAGCGCTACAGCAGCAAGCTACCCGCACAGGATCTGTTTACATCGATCCGATAAGCTCGCGGTGTTTGTGCAAATTTGCGAAAATTATTACCTTTACGGATTATGTGTCGTAAATTGTCCTTGCTGCTTTTATGCCTGCCCCTTTTGCTCTCCACGAGCTGGGCGCAGAGCGAAAGCCTGACCCCGCAAAACGACGAATTCCGCGGAGTCTGGCTGGCAACGGTAGCAGGGCTGGACTGGCCGGACTGCAATGAACTCGCCATAGTGCAGCAGCTGCGGCTGATAGAGCAAATCAAGGGCCTCAGGGAACTTGGCTGCAACACCCTCATCTTCCAGGTGGTCAGCAACATGGATGCCCTCTACCCTTCCCGTCTGCTGCCTTGGAGTGCAGTTCTGACCGGCAAAGAAGGCCAGGATCCGTACTATGACCCCCTGGCCCTGGCGGTGCAGGTTGCCCACGATTGCGGGATGCAGATCCACGCCTGGATCAATCCCCTGCGAGTCTGCAGGGACGACATCACGCCCCACGACTCCAGCCACGTAAGCATCTCCCATCCGGAATGGGTGCAGAACTACAGGCACAAGCTCTATCTGGATCCCGGCAATCCGGAGGTGGTGGAATTCCTGCGCAGCATAGCAAAGGAGATAGTGGAGAATTATGCCATCGACGGGCTTCACATCGACGATTATTTCTATCCGGACGGACTGCAGAAGGACGGAAACGGATGGAGAAACGATATGTTCGAGCTCTACGGGAAAGGGAAAGCCCTGGACGAATGGCGTTTCGGCACCATAAACAACGTGGTGCGCGTGTTATACGAAACCACCCACGAATGCAAGCCGGACCTGGTTTTCGGGGTATCTCCTTCCGGTCGTCTGGTGAATACCTGCAGGCTTTATGCGGACCCGCGTATGTGGGTGGACGAAGGCACGGTGGATTACCTTGCCCCGCAAATCTACTGGGCCATCGGACGCGGAGATGCGGCGGCCTTCGAACAGGTGCTGGACAGCTGGAGCTTCGTCTCCAAAGGAGTGCCCGTATATGTGGGCCTGGCAGCATACAAATACGCACAGGAGATAAACAAAGGGCTGGATGCCCCTTATCTCTCCCTTGCCGAATTCAAACGGGAGCTGGAGCTCTGCCGCAAGTCCTGGTATGTGAAAGGACATATATGGTTCCGTACCCTGGACGTGCTAAGGGACGATTTCCGTTCATACATTTTATCCGAATTATACGAACAGTAATCTTATAATAACATGAAAAAAGCATTATTTATCAGCGCAGTATGCGCCGCAGTGCTTGCCACTGCCTGCTGTGGCGGCAAACAGAAAGTTTCTGCCATCGTCGCCGGTCCCGACAAAGTTGCCGGTGTATTCGTAGAATATCCTGAGGCTCTGGACGCAGAGTCCGTATGCCCCGAGGCTTTCGTAGTCGAGGGTCAGGAGATTATGGCCGCCAAGTTGGTGGAGCCCACGAAGGTTGTCGTGGCCTTCAAGATGGATTGCTGCGGCGGACATCGCCATCATCAGGAATGCGGCGAGAAGCCTGCATGCCCCGAAGCAAAGCCCGAATGCGGCGAGAAGCCCGCATGCCCCGAAGCAAAGCCCGAATGCGAAGAGAAACCCGCATGCCCTGAGGCAAAGCCCGAGTGCGAGAAGTGCGAAATTCCGGTTCCTGAAATCGCCGTCAAGCAGGTCGTCGACCTCAAGACCGCCGATGGTAAGGTCGTGAAGGCCTGGAAGAAAGCCATCAAGGCCAGCGAGGTATGCCCCGCGCCTCATCGCGGTCCCCGTCATCACCACTGCGACAAACCCGCCGACCAGCAGTGCGACGACTGCAAAGCCGAAGCCGAGGCTGCCGAATAAGCAGATCCCTGACAAAAAAGAGGATGGCCGATTTGGTCATCCTCTTTTTTTATCTTGTTCTACCCGCTATTTAGCGTCCATTGCCTGGCAGGCGGTGATGGCAATCAGGTTATAGACATCTTCCACGGAGCAGCCGCGGCTGAGGTCGTTGACCGGCTTGGCAATACCCTGGAGGATGGGGCCGATAGCCTCGGCATGGCCGAGACGCTGGATCAGCTTGTAGGAGATGTTGCCCACCTCGAGGTTGGGGAATACCAGCACGTTGGCATTGCCTGCGATCTCGGAACCAGGTGCTTTCTTCTTACCTACGGAAGGCACGAGGGCGGCATCTGCCTGGAGCTCGCCATCGATCTTAAGGGCAGGATCGAGCTGCTTCGCGAGGGCGGTGGCCTCAACGACCTTATCTACCACCTCATGCTTGGCTGAGCCCTTGGTAGAGAAGGAAAGCATTGCTACGCGGGGATCCGCAAAACCGGCCACGCTCTTTGCAGTGCGGGCGGTGCATACGGCAATCTGTGCCAGCTGGCCTGCATCAGGGGCGGGGGTAACTGCGACATCGCCGATAACCAGTACGCCATTCTCGCCATATTCGGGAGCCTGGGTAATCATCAGCATAGCACCGCTTACGCAGGTGATGCCGGGAGAGCATTTGATGATCTGGAGGGCAGGGCGCAGGGTCTCACCGGTGGTGGAAAGGGCTCCGCTGATCTGTCCGTCGGCATCTCCGCTCTTGATGATGAGGCAGCCGAAATAGAGGGGATCCAGGACCGTCTTGGCGGCCACTTCGGGGGTCATTCCCTTGTTCTTGCGAAGCTCGTAGAGGAGATTCGCATAATCGGCGGTCTTGGGGCTGGTAGCCGGATCTATGATAGTTGCTTTGCCTATGTTCTTGAGGCCGAGCTTATCGGCATAAGCAAGGATTTCGGCAGGATTTCCGATAAGGATGATTTCGGCAAGGCCGTCGGCCAGGGCACGGTCGGCTGCCGTAATGGTGCGCTCCTCGAGGGATTCGGGAAGCACGATGCGCTGCTTGCAGGATTTTGCGCGCGCTACGATAGTTTCTATAAGGCTCATATAATTTTACTTAACCAGATTCATTGTATCTACGGCAATCATAAGTTCCTCTTCCGTAGGGATGAGGGCTACCTTGACCTTGGAATCGGGGGCGCTGATCATCGCCTCTTCGCCGAAGGCCTTCTCATTTGCCGCGTGGTCGAGCTTCACGCCGATAGATGCGAGCTTGTCGCAGACGCGGCGGCGCACCTTGTGGTTATGCTCGCCGATGCCGGCGGTCCAGACTATCAGGTCGACTCCGTCGAGCACCACGCTGTAGGCGCCGATGAGCTTCACTATGTCGTAGGTAAGCTTGTCGATAGCAAGACGGGCACGCTTGTCGCCTGCGGCGGCGGCATCCTCGGTCTCGCGCATGTCGGAACTCACTCCGCCAAGGCCCATCAGACCGCTCTTCTTGTTCATCAGGTCCGTCATTTCATCCGGGCTGATGTTCTCTTTCTTCATGAGATAAGGGATTACATTGCAGTCCACATTACCGCAACGGGTACCCATTATCATTCCCTCCAGAGGGGTGAATCCCATGGAAGTATCTATGCACTTGCCATTCAGCACGGCGGATACGGAAGATCCATTGCCGATGTGGCAGGTAATGATCTTGGAATTGTTGATGTCCAGTCCGGCAAATTCGGCGCCCCTGCGGGACACGTACTGATGCGAGGTACCATGGGCGCCATAGCGGCGTACGTGGTAGTCGGTGTAGTACTTGTAAGGAAGGGCATAGATATATGCGTAATCCGGCATGGTCTGGTGGAAGGCAGTATCGAATACCACCACCTGAGGGGTCTTGGGAAGCACCTGGGTAATGGCACGGATACCAAGAAGATGGGCCGGATTGTGGAGAGGTGCGAAGTCGCAGCAGATCTCAATCTTGCGGAGGACCTCTTCGTCCACCAGGCAGCTACCGTCGAAGAAATCGGCACCCTGCACTATGCGGTGTCCTACGGCGTCCACGTCGTCGAAAGATTTGAGCACGCCGTGCTCAGGATCCACGAGGGCGTCCATAACCAGCTTCATACCGACCTTGTGGTCAGGAATGGGAAGAGTCAGCACGAAAGGCTGGCCTCCGGTAGGCTTGTGGGTGATATTTCCTTCGGGAAGACCGATTTTCTCTACCAGTCCCTTGGCCCTTACGACATAGTCGGAGGCGCTCTTCATATCAAAAAGCTGATATTTGATCGAGGAACTGCCGCAATTGATGACGAGTATGATCATATTGAATAAGAATGTGTTTTAGTAGCTTACAAATTTAAGAATTATTGCGTATTTTCGCAAAGTTATAAAGTGAATCGTATGAAAGAGGCGCGGGATATTGTGGCGATATCGTTTCCTTTTGCTGCGGGGGTTGCCCTCGCACAATTATCCTCCGTTTCCCTTTTCCACACATCCCTGGCGCTCGTCGCCATAATGCTGTTGCTGGCCCTCGCCGGCATCCTACCCGGGAAAATAAGCTATGCCCTGCTCTTCCTTGCCATCGGTGCCCTCTGCGGTAGCGCCGGAGGCTTCGGTGCGGCGGAACTGCCCCTCGCAGAAAAGGCCTTGGAAAAGACGGATGCCCTGATACGCAGCCTGCCCTTCAAGGACGAGGACAAGCGCGAATTGCTGAGGGCCCTTCTGACCGGTCAGAGGGAAAGCCTCCCCAAGGAGATGGTCGCGGCATTCAGGGCTGCGGGAGCATCTCACATCCTGGCACTGAGTGGCCTGCATCTGGGGATTATCTACCTGTTCCTGGGTAAGGTTCTGACAATTCTTGGAAACGGCCGGGCCATGTCTTGGGTCAGGAGCGCGGTGCTGATTGCGGCCTGCTGTTTCTATGCCCTGATGACCGGAGCGGCACCGTCGATTATGCGGGCCCTGCTCTTTATCTCCCTCAATGAAATCCTCCGGCACTGCCCCGGAAGGAGGAAGAGTCCTCTGGCGGTCTGGTGCTGCGCATTGATGGTGCAGCTGGCCTTTTCCCCGGGGGTAATCTCCTCGCTGGGTTTCCAGCTGAGCTATCTTGCGATGCTGGGCATCTTCCTGCTCTTCCCCGCCATGGACGGATGGTATCCGCGGGAGGGGCGTTTCGAGGGCCCTGTGCGGAAGATATGGTCGTCGATGGCGCTGAGTATTTCCTGTCAGATATTCACGGCGCCGCTGGTCTGGTTGCGTTTCCGGACCTTTCCCAAATATTTCCTGTTGACTAATTTGCTGGCCCTTCCGCTGACCTCGGCATTGATGTTCAGTGCAGTATCCTGCCTGCTGCTCTACGCCCTCGGCCTCTCCCCCGCCTGGCTGCCCCACGCCGTAGAATTCCTCGCCTCACTCCTGATCCGCTGCCTCGGCATAATCGCCGCTATTTCTTGATTATTCGAATCAGAAATGGCCGGAAGCACCGCCACCGCCGAAGGATCCTCCGCCGAAACCGCCGAAGCCGCCGCCAAAACCACCGCCCCAACCGGAACCACCGCCGAAACCGCCACCCCAGGACGAACCACGCGAAGACCCGCGGCCGAAAGTAACGGTAGGGCCGGAACCCCCGCTATGATTATCGCTCTTGGAGGCGACATAAAGAACAAGTAAAAACATCAGCAGAAAGAAAATTCCGAGAATTATCACGGGAACGACGTCCCCATCTTCGGAATCCCGGGGCTCGCTGATTTCCCCCTCTGCAAGCGCCATCAGCTCGACGCAAGCCTTGCTGACCGCAGGCCAATACTCGTCGCGGCGAAGATGGTCGCCCATTATATTGCGGATGATACGTGCGGCATAGGCATCGGGAATAGCTCCCTCCAAGCCGCGCCCCACCTGTATGGTCACATCCACATAACCCCCGTTCCTGGTCTTCAGGAGCAGCATCACGCCATTGTTCTTGCTACTCCCCACGCCCCACTTGTTGGCAAGCGCCAGGGCGAACTGGGCCACATCGTAATCGTGGAGGTCATTGACGGTGACAACGCAGATCTGGTTGGAAGAGCGCTCGTCGAAATCCACCAGCACCGTCTCCAGTGAATCCAATTGATAAGAGGTGAACGCCGATGCGAAATCATTCACCAGACGAGGAGGATTCTGGGCATCGGGCAGATAATCGGCGAGCGCCGCCCTGCACGGAAGCGCCAGGGCGACGATCGCTGCGAATATCGCTATCCTCCTGAAAAGGGACATTAGAACTCTACCTTGGGAGCGGTCTTGGCGGCCTCATCTGCCTCGAAATAGCCCTTGGTGGAGAAGCCGAAAAGATTTGCAAGGATGTTGGCAGGGAAACGGCGGACGGAAGTGTTGTACTCCTTGGCAGTTTCGTTGAATGCCCTGCGGGCCTCTGCGATGCGGTTCTCGGTGCCTTCAAGCTGAGCCTGGAGGTCGAGGAAGTTCTCGTTGGCCTTGAGTTCAGGATAATTTTCCACCACGAGAAGCAGGCGGCTGAGGCTGGAACTGACTTCGCTCTGAGCCTTCTGGTAAGCCGCGATTTCCTCGGAAGAAAGATCTCCACCCTTAACCTGGGTTGCAGCAGCGCGGGCATTTACGACTGCCTCGAGAGTGCTGCTTTCATGCTCTGCATAGCCTTTCACCGTGGCCACGAGATTGGGAATGAGGTCTGCACGGCGCTGATAGTTGTTCTCTACCTGGCCCCAGGCAGCAGTGACTGCTTCGTCCTTGTTCACCAGTCCGTTGTAAGCGGAAATACCCCAAATGGCGATAACGGCGATAATGCCGATCCAGATGATTGACTTTTTCATTTTATTGGATTTGTTGATTGATTATCTCACGCAACGCACGGAACCCATGATGCTGTCCTTGCCGAAAGAGGCCTTGAAAACACCGGGCTGGTCGTGATAGATGTAGCGGGCTACTCCAAGGCCGTCGGCATCCACGTCGGAAGTCCAGAAAAAGGCATACTTGCCATAGTTCTTGAGACTGCGGGCATCGCCGTCCACGGAATAATAACCCACGGGAATAGCGGAGAAACGGCTGTCGTTGCTAATCTTCACGGCAGGCCAGAATTCCCACATCTTGGAACCATTGAAATATGCATCCACCATCATCGAGCCGGCAGCTTTGTCGGAACCCGACGCAAGTGCGGCAATGGCTTCATAATCTGCATCCGAAGGAAGGGACCAGCCTGCAGGGCAGGCACTTGCAGCCTCGTTCCAATCATAGAAACGGCCAAAAATAGGATCTATGGCCTCGGAGTCCTCCATGGACTTGCCTGCACCATTCCAAGCCAGATTCTGTATCATCCAATCCTTGCCTGCGATGCTGGCATAATAATACTCCTTTCCATCGCGGCTGTCCGTGAATGTGGACAATCCGCCAAGGAAATCATAGCCGCTGAGACTTCCGCTTCCAAGGGCAGGATCCACGATTACGAAGGTGGAAGTTACGGTCTTATCGTGGTAACCATCCGCAAAAGCGGAGACGCTCAAAATATAGGACCCCAGCTCATTGGTATCGATGGTCAAATCGAATTCTTTGCTCACGCTGGCATCATCTCCCTCGAGGCGCAGGGTGTCGATTTCGGAAGTGAAGGGATTGGTCCATTTGAATCCGTACAAGGTATCGGCCTCGTCCTCCATGTATATGCCGCTAGGCGCTATATGGATAACGTCGCCCTCATACACATACTTGGGCATGCTGTAGCTGAGAGTGCCGGAAAAATAGTTCTTGATGGTGGTATCGTCATCGTCGTCCTTCTTGCACGAAACGTTAGCAAGCGTGGCCAGAACCAGGCATCCTATAGTGATGTAACGCAGAAATTTCATTTCAAAAATATTATCCTACAAAGATAGTACAAATATTTTGCCTAAGTTTAAAAACGCCGGACGATGTGTGATGCAGATTACAGTCTTGCTGCCCTCACAATGCGCTGCAATGTTCTTCAGCAGCCTTTCTTCGGTTTCGGCGTCAAGAGCGGAAGTAGCCTCGTCCAGCACCAGGATTCCTCCCGGGCGGAGCAGGGCCCTGGCAATGGCTATGCGCTGGGCCTGACCCTCGCTAAGTCCTCCCCCAACCTCAGAGCAGACCGTATCCAGCCCGTCGGGGAGATCCCTCACGAACTCTGCCGCAGCAAGGTCCAGAACCTCCATCAAGGCCTCGTCGGAGGCATCCGGATCGGCCAGGTGCAGATTCTGGCGTATAGTTCCGCTCATCAGGCTGTTTCCCTGAGGCACATACATGAAATTGCAAAGGGTTGCGGAAGATGAAGGGGTGGGCGGATCGTATAGTTCCACCGTGCCGCTATCCGCTTTCAGCAGCGACATTATCACCTTCACCAGCGTACTCTTTCCGGCGCCGGTAGTACCGGTTATGGCAGTGAAGCTGCCGGGCACGAAATCGAAATTCACGCCCTGGAATACGGGCTCGGTGCCATCGGAATAAGTGAAGCAGAGGTCCTTGACACGGATTCCGGGGGCTCCGGAAAGCATTATGTCGGCCTCTTTCTTTTCCTGTTCCATACCTATCAGTTCCAGGAGACGGTCCTCCGACGACAGGGCCCTGATGAAGGCGGGCACCTGGGCCGTCAGGTTCGCCACCGGGCGCTGGACCTGCCCCACGAGCTGCAGGAAGGCAGTCATCAGACCATAGGTCACGCTCCCCTCCATAAGGCCGTTCGCGCTCCAGATGAAGGCGGCGGCATATCCTGCCACGAATCCCAGATGCATGAAGCCACGGGAGATGGCAGAGTAGTTCAGGCGGGTCACGGTCTTTGCCTGCAGATCGTCCTGCAAGGCATCCAGGGTATCGGTCACCTCGTCCACGCCTCCCAGCGAACGCACCACCATCCTATGCTGGATATTCTCCTGCATATGGGCCTGAACACGGCTGTCCTGGCCGCGGATTTCCATTGTGATGGAGCGCATCTTCCGGAAGAAAAGACGGCTGCCCAGTACCGCTACGGGCATTATGAATATCAGAATCCAGCCCAATTCCGGGGACAGTGCGAACAGGAAGATGGTAGCAGCCACGAAACGGCAGATGGTAACCACGATTTCGGGCAGGGAACTGGTAATGAACTCGATCACCACGCGTATATCTTCCTCGAGTCTGTTCACTGTATCGCCGCTGTGCAGGCGGTCCCGGCCCGTCCAGATGCTGTTCATCACCTTGGCGAACACCGAAGAACGGGTGCTGTTGCGGGAGATGACTTCGACATAGCCGCTCCAATAGCGGGAGGCCACGTTCACCACAACCTGCAGCAGCATTATCGACGCGAAAGCGATGATGGCCTTGGAAAGCGACATCGAAGCATCCACGCCGGTAGCCACGTCTACCACGCGCTTGCTAAACCAGACGAAAGACAGGGAAAAAGCCACCTCGAGAAGTCCCAGCACGCCGCTCAGCGCCACCTTCCAGCGGAAGGGACGGAGTGTGGCCATAAGGCCCCTGAAACATTCCCGGAACGGCCTCATTACTCTTCTGCTATTCCAATTTCGATCCACCTTTCGGCGATGGCCTTGGCATCCTCGGCCGCGATCTTTTCTTCGACCTCATACTCGGCAAGCAGCAGATCCTTCAGGTCATCGACGGAGAAAGAATCCTTCTTTTCCACGGCTTCCCAGAGGTAGGCAGCAGACTCGTTGAGCGAGATCATCTTATTGAAGTTGACCTGCTCCAAACCTTCTGCGACAATGATGTGCTCTCCGAGCAGGGTCCTCATCTTAAAACCTTTCTTAGTCTTCATATCTATTTACTTTTTCTTGCAAAATGCAATATGAACCTGCGGCCCAGCGTGGGTATCAGCACCCAGCATCTCCACAGGAAACGGTTCCAGGCAGAGTCCGGATTCACCTTCCTGCCCGAAGCCTTCTGTATTTCCTTGACCACTCCGCATAGCTTGGCAGCCCTGCAGTTCTCGGTCCCCCGCAAGTTTCCATCTCCCTTCAGCACTACCCCGCCGGGAAGGACCTTCCGCACGCGGTGCAGCACATACACACCCTCGGCGATCTCGCCCAAGGCGATGTCCCCGGGGCGGATGTCATCCTTCTTTACCAGGACAACGCTGTCGGCCTCCCCGCGGATGAACGGGAGCATGCTGAAGCCTTTGGTCATTATCACGACCTCGCGCCCTTCGGCAAGCATCCTGGAAACCTCTCCCAGCATTATTTCGTTGGGCAGGACTATCTTATTCATACATCTTCAGCAAAGTCCCGGAGGATACCCTGGCCGCATCTGCATCGGGCAGGCAGTCCAGCACGAAACAAGGTGAGGCGCCCACCACCTTCTCGAAGGTAGCATGCAGATCATCTCCCATATGGGGGTCGAACTTGAAGCCGGAGCTGGAAGAATAAATCAGCGCATAGGCCTCGAAGTTGTTCAGTCTGCTAATAGCATTATGGTCAGCCCTGCGGATGCGGGTGAAGGCACCTGCAGGATAATGTTCGTTACGGTAGCAAGGGGTCTTGCCGCTCCAGGGCGAGCCGAAGACCTCCACGTGGCCATCTTCCATCACCCGGACTATGGGATTGTCGTCGTTGAGCAGATGGCTGCCCGGCACGTGCTTCAGCCAGAGCGAGCTGTGGGTACTCTTTCCCGTGCCTGAGGTGGCCAGCCAGAGATAGGCCCTTCCTCCGTTCACTATCACTGAAGCGTGCATCTCCAGAGTGGACATCCCCGCAGTGCGGAAAGCGAACATCAGCATCAGGGCATTGTTCAAAGCGAACAAGCTCTCGGAGGGCCTCAGGATCTGAAGCCTGCCGGCGCTGAAATCCTTGGACATGTAAAGCCGGGAAGAAATGGGCCTGCCGGGGCATATGGCGACCTCGGAAATCCATCCGTCAGGGAGGGAATAGAGGCGTATCACCGGCTCTCCCGATTCCTCTGAACCGGAATATACCAGGGACTTTCCCTCGTCATTCACGCTATCGGCCAGGACCAGGCTGAAGACCGGAGAATCCACGGCCGGGCAGGTGAACGGCTCATACTGAGATATCTGGGAGCAAAGAGGGTTCGCGTCCGGAATCTCCACCCCGAATACGTGACCGGCAACTTTGTAGTAATTCGTCATGATTATGCAAAGATAATGATAAAAGTTTTAATTATATTTGCGTATTATGAACGAAAATGGACCTACAATGAGTGAAGAGACAATCAAACTGGAATACAATACTGAGCGGGAGAAACTCCGCATTACGGAATATGGGAGGAACGTGCTGAAGATGGTGGAGCACCTGAAGGAGATCCCGGACAAGGCAAAGCGCAGCGAGCAGGCCAAGGCCGTGGTGAAGACGATGGAGTTGCTGAACCCTTCCGTGAAGAGCCAGGAGGATTGGGAGCACAAGCTCTGGGACCAGCTTTACATAATAGCAGAATTCGATCTCGACATAGACTCCCCCTTCCCTTGCCCGGTCAAGGAAGAATTCGAAACCAACCCTGTTCCGCTGCCGATGAAGGGCTCCAAGATCAAGGCCAGCCACTACGGCAGGAACATCGAGACCATCATAGAACTCCTCTGCAACGAGCCCGACGGCGAGATGAAGACCGCCATGATCCGCTCCCTTGCCAACTATATGCGCACCCAGTATCTGATCTGGAACAAGGACAGCGTCGCGGACGAGACCATCTTCGCCGATATCGAGAAACTTTCCGACTACCGCCTCAAGGTTCCCGAGGGAATTTTCCTCAAAGGCATTTCGCAGGACGCTACCTTCGCACGCCCCAGCCTGGGCATCAAGAACGCCTCGGGCAGCAAGAACAATAAGTTCCGTTACAAGAAATCCAAGAAGAAATGAGCAAGTTCCTGGATTACATATGCATCTGGAGAAACTGGGATGACAAGGAACGCAGCAACGCCAAGGTCGTAATGGGCCTGGCCGTCGCGGTGTTCAGCCTGTTCATCCTGATTTCCAGCGTATCCTATCTTTTCCATTGGCAGCAGGACATGAGCCTGCTCCGCGACCCTTCCATGATGGACAGCACCACCCAGGTCGGGAATGCCGGCGGAAAGATGGGTTATCGCCTGGGGCATCTGCTCATCTGCGACCTTTTCGGTCTCGGAAGCTTCGCCCTGCTGGTAATCCTGGTGGCCGTCAGCGTGCGCCTTATCAGCAATCGCTGGCACTTCTCCCTTTTCAAGACTACGATAATTGCCCTCAGCGGTACGCTGGTGGCATCCTTGCTTCTGGCATTCGCAGGTAACCTTGCCGGCATCCCCGATGTTTTCGGAGGTGGCCTTGGAGGAGAGTTCGGCAAGCAGGTGATGATCTGGAGTCGGAATCTTTTCGGCAACATCATCAGCGGAGCGCTGGTACTGCTGCTTCTCGCCTGCTGGCTGTTCTTCTGCAGCCCCCGCTTCACCGACTGGATCTACAATCTAGGTCGCCGAAAGGCTG
>JAILMV010000204.1 GCA_024692185.1 Bacteroidales bacterium
ACTTATGACCACCCTCACCACCGTTCTCGGTATGCTCCCCATGGCCTTGGGCCGCGGAGAGGGTTCCGAAATGTGGAACGGCCTGGGTATGGTCGTCTGCTGGGGACTTTCAATTTCCACGCTGGTCACCCTGGTGCTGATTCCTACGGTGTACTGCGTATTTGCAACGCGTCACGAGCGTCGCGCATCTAAGAAATACGAGATTATATGATGAAAGCACTCTTCATAGTTTACAATCAGGCATACGGCGACGAGATAGTGGCCGTGCTTGAGTCTCTGGGCCAGAGGGGCTTCACCCGCCTCGACGGCGTGGGCGGACGCGGATCCGCCGACGGAATCCCTCATCTGGACAGCCATGCCTGGCCGGAATATAATGATGCACTGATGGTTATGCTCGACGACGCCAAGGTAGAACCCGTTTTGGACGCACTCCGCAAGAAGGATGCAGAGACTCCCGACCTGGGTATCAGGGCCTTCGCCTGGAAATTGGAAAATATTCTGTAATTTTTTATATCTTTGCGAATATGAACGTAATAGATCAGAATAACTTCGAAGAGATTATCAATTCGAAACCCGTTGCCCTCGTGGATCTTTGGGCAGCTTGGTGCGGTCCTTGCCGCATGCTTTCCCCCACCGTCGATGACATTGCCGAAGAGTTCGAAGGCCGTGTTGCCGTTGCAAAATGCAATGTTGACGACAACGATGAGCTCGCCGCCCAGTTCGGCGTGCGCAGCATTCCTACTTTGCTATTCTTCAAGGACGGGCAGCTCGCCGACAAGACCGTCGGCCTCGTCTCCAAACAAGAAATAGAAACGATAATCAATAATTTACTGTAAGATGAAAAAATTACTCATTGCATTGACAGCCATTTTCTTTGCTGTGAATGCCAACGCACAGTTCGGTATCATCGCTGGCGTTACTTCTACTCAGACCGACTATGAATCTGCCTGGGCAAATGCTAAGGACATCAATCAGTTCCATGTCGGTGCAACAGTAAAGGTTCCCCTCCCGCTCGGTTTTGCCGTGCAGCCTGGAATCATCTACAACATGAAGGGTTCATCCATCGGTTCCATTACCGCCGAGGGTTCCGAATCCACTTTCTCAATTGATTCCAAGACCGGTTTCCTCGAGGTTCCCGTACAGATCCAGTGGGGTATCGACCTCGCAGGCGTAGTGCGTCCCTATGTGTTCGCCGAGCCTTTCGTGGGTTATGCCATCACCAACGAGACCTCTACCGACTTCAATGTCAGCACCGTCAACATCGAGAATACCGATGAGAGCTGGGACAATGTCAAGAACCGTCTCGAATATGGTTTCGGCCTCGGTGCAGGTGTGGAGCTTATCAAGCATCTCCAGGTATCGGTCCGTTACTTCTGGAATATGGGTGAGCTTTACGATGAGAACGAGTCTTCCGTCGTCAAGAGTGTAAAGGACGCTATCAACACTGCCTCCACTACTGCCAAAGAGCAGAAGTGCTCCGGCGTGATGGCCTCCGTAGCCATTTTGTTCTAAAGGATTTTTATGTCAGAAAAAAAGGCGGTGTTCTTTTGCTCCGCCAGTTTTAATATAGATCCGAAATACAATCAGGCCGCGCGGGAAACAGTCCGTGCGGCTTGTTTGGCTGGATATAGCATCGTTTCCGGCGGTTCCTTCCGCGGAACGATGGGCGCGGTATGCGATACCGCAAAGGAATGCGGAGCCCCGAACTACGGGGTTCTGCCTTCATTTATGGAAGGCCTTGAATATGAGGGCCTGACGGAGCTGAAGTGGGCTCCTACCATGAGCATACGCAAGGAAATGATGCGCGAGGGCGTGTCCATGGCCATAGCCCTTCCCGGAGGAATAGGCACTATGGACGAACTTTTCGAGACCATGGTCCTTGCCAAGCTCGGCCGCTTCAAGGGTCGTATAGGAGTTCTCGACCTGGACGGTTTCTACGAACCGTTGAGGGCTCTTCTGGACCATTTCGTAGATGCCGGGATGCTAACTCCCGAGGACAGGGCCCTGGTGCACTTCGCATCCACGCCCGATGAATTGGCAAAGATTTTTTGATGGACAAGAATTCGATCATAGCAGGCCTGGGACAGGATTGGGATAAGATGAAGGAACTGTTGCGCAGCTCCCTTTCGTCGGATGTGACCCTGCTGGACGATCTGAACTCGGACCTGATTTCCAATGCCGGAAAGATGCTCCGCCCCCTGCTCACGCTCTATGTGGCAAAGATGTGCAACGGCGGCGTCCTTCTCGAGGAAAGCATACGCAATGCTGCGGCAGTGGAAATCCTCCACAACGCCACCCTGCTCCACGACGACGTGGCCGACGAGGCCATGCTCCGCAGGGGCGCCCCTACGGTCATGTCCAAGCTGGGGCCCGTGCCTGCTGTGCTGGTAGGGGATTTCTGGCTTGCCAGTGCCGTTTCCCTGCTGTCGGATTCCTCCGACCTGAAATGGACAATCGCCGAATTTGCCCGCACTCTTACCGACCTCGCGGAAGGGGAGATGCTGCAGCAGCAGAAGGCCTTCCTGTCGGATACCACCGTAGAGGATTATCTCCGCATTATCTATTGCAAGACCGGCAGCCTTTTCGTGACTGCCTGCGAAACCGGCGCCCAGTCCGTCGGCGCTTCGGAAGAATATCTGAATGCGGCCGGACGTTATGGCCGTGCGCTGGGAATAGCTTTCCAGATCCGGGACGACATCCTGGACTATGCCGGAGGGGAAACCACCGGCAAACCGGTCGGAATCGACCTCCAAGAACAGAAAATTACCCTGCCCCTGCTGGGAGCGCTGAGCAAGGCTCCGGACGAGAAGGGAATCAGGAAAATGATACACGACATACATCTGCACCCCGAGAACTGCGATCAGATACGCTCTTTCGTGCTTGAGAACGGGGGAGTGGAGTATGCCGAACAGAAACAGCAGGACTATGTGGACGAGGCCATCCAGGCCCTGTCGGTCTTCCCGGACTGCCAGGAGAAGGAGGTACTCAGCTATATAGCCCGTCAGAATTCGGTACGGACCAAATGAGCGATCTGAAACAGACTCTCTTCGCAATGGTGGACAGCGGACGCGTCCCCCACGCCATCCTGCTTCACGAGGATGACGGCGGCGGGGCCGTGTCCCTTGCGATGGACTTCCTCGGCCATCTTTACGGAGGGAATCCCAGGGTCGCCAAGATGATCCATCCGGACATCCACTACATCTTCCCGCTGATACTATCTTCGGGAGATTCGGTCTCGGAGCAGTACGCCGTGCAATGGCGCAGCCTGGTGGCGGAGAACCCCCGCTTTACCGAGGTGGAACTATACGAGTCCCTCGGTTTCGAGGGTAAGAACACGGTCATCTCCGTCAAGGAGGCGAACGCCCTGCTGAGGGTGCTGAGCCGATATTCCCTGGAGGGAGGCTATACCTCCGTACTCATCTATCTCCCCGAGAAGATGAACCCCACGGCTGCCAACAAGCTGCTGAAGATATTGGAAGAACCTCCGCAGCAGACCCTCTTCGTGATGATTACCCACGCTCCCGAGAAGCTGCTGCCGACCATACTCTCGCGCTGTCAGCTGTTCCGCCTGGATTACTCCGAAGGAGCCTCCGAGGTGGTGCTGCGCTTCGACGACGGGGGAGCCCTGGATGCCCTGATGAGCGCGCTGATTGCCAAAGACCTTTCGGCCGCCCTGGAGGTAGGCGAGCAGCTAGCCGCCCTGCCTTCGAGGGACAGCATGCGCTCTTTCTGCCGTTTCGCTGCCGAGAAGATTCGCCGGGTGTTCCTGATGCAGCAGGGTCTTGTCCAGCTTGCGGGAGATGACCCCACGATAGCTGCCTGGGCTTCCTCCTGCAGGAAAACCTTCCCCCGCAAAGCCCTGGAAGCCCTCGACAAGGCTTCCCTCTTAATTGGAAGAAACGTGAACCAGAAGATTCTCTTCACCGATTTGGTGGACAGGCTCTACATAAATATATAACCCTATGGATAACGAACATACAAGGATGGACTGCAACCGCGGATGTGCCGTAACTACCGATACGGCCACCGGCGAGGAGCATTTCACATACCGCGAGGGCTGCTGCAAGCTCCGCGACCATAACTACCTGGCCGGCATTCCCGACCAGAGCTTCAAGGATATTTTCGAAGTACGTTTCAAGAACACCCGCAAGGGCTTCTACCGCAATGCTTCCGGCCAGAACGTT
>JAILMV010000034.1 GCA_024692185.1 Bacteroidales bacterium
GCCTTTGACGACGACCATCTCGCCCACCTCGATGCCAGAAAGAATCTCGTACTGACCGTCGAAGTGCCTTCCGAGGCTGACCGCCTTCTGCACCGCGACACCGTTTTCGACCACGAACACATTGCGCTGGCCGGAGCCCTGCAGACGCACCACGGCGGCATCGGGCACCACTATGTTGCGGCTGGAGCCGAAGTTGACGTTGACCTTGGCATACATGCCGGGGCGGAGCTCACGGTTGGTGTTGGGCACCTGCACCTCCACGTTCACGGTGTGGGTCATGGGATCCACTGTAGGATAGATTCGGCGGATGCTGCCGCTGAAGCTCTTGCCGGGGAGGGCATCTACGGTAAGACTTACCTTGTCCCCTTTGCGGACCTTGGTGTAATCGGCCTCGGAGATGCCCACGAGTATCTTCACGGGCACTATCTGCTGGACGGTAAAGATGGGGCTGGCCATACCGTACATATCCCCGCGGTCATAGTTGCGGGCGGTCACCACGCCGGAGATGGGCGAACGGAGGATGGTATTCTCGAGCAGGTTGTCGTAGCTGCTCTTGCTGACCTTGTAGTTCAGTTCCTGGGCTTCGAAATCGCTCTGGGCAAGGCCGCCCTGCTCGTAGAGCTGCTTGAGGCGGGCGAGCTCGGTCTCGGCGTTGGCGAGGCGGAGCTTGGCCTGGTCGAGCTGGACGCGGTCCATCTCGGCAAGTATCTGCCCCTTGCTAACGAAATCTCCGATTTCCACATTTATCTTCTGGATGCGTCCGCCGCTCTGGGGAGCGATGTTGTTGACTGCATTGGCCTGTACCGTGGCGGAATACACGCCGTCCTGACGGACGTCCTGCTTGGCGGCCGCCATAACTTTGACGGTCTGCTTTACGGTCTGCTGCATCGCCTTCTCTGCGGCGGCTTCCTGGCTGTTCTTCTTCTGTGCGCAGCTTGCCAGCGTCAGTGCTGCAAGCGCTATTATAAATACTCTTTTCATTGTACTGAACTTTCTCCTGTATAATCAGCTCCGATTGTGCTTTCGAGGGTAGCCTGTGCTACCAGATAATTGTAAATTGCCTGACTTGCGGCGAGCTGGGCCTGGGTGAGGGCGAGGCGGGCGGCGTCAAGGTCCGTAAGGGTACTGCGGCCTACCTCATAGGATTTGGCTGCGATGTCGTAGGCCTTCTGTGCCGACTCGAGGGCATCAAGAGCCGATTCATGGCTCTTGACTGCGGTTTCCATAGTGCTCAGGTTCTGGCGTATGGAAATGCGCAGCTGCCTTTCGGCGTTCTCCCTCTGGATGGCCAGCTGCGAGGCCTGCACCTTGGACTGGCGGATTTCGTTGTGTCTCTGCCCGCCGGTGAAGATGGGTATGTTGAGACTCAGTCCCACATAGGAATACGGCGTCCACTTGTACTGCTCGAACTTGAAGTCGTTGGTCATCGCGTTCATGCTGTAGGAGAATGCGAGGGAAAGCGTGGGCAGATAGCTGTAGCGCTGCATCTTCACCGTATTCGCAAGCTGGTCCGCCTGAATGGCGAGCTGGCGCAGGGAAGAATTGCCTTCCAGGTCATAGTCCTTGTCGAGGGTCTCGGGATGCATGTCGCCTGCATAAACCAGGAGGGAGTCCTTGACGTCGATGTCGGCATCCAGGTCGATGCCCATAATGGCTTTCAGCTGCCAAAGCGAGAGGAAGATGGCATTCTCCGCATTGAACACGTCCGGAACAGCGTTCGCGACCGTGGTCTTGGCGCGGGCGAGATCGAGTTCGGATGCGCGGGATGCGTTGTATTTCTTGTTGGTGAGTTCCAGATTCTGGACTGCATTGTCATAGACGCTCTGGTAAACCTGCTTTGCCTCCTTTGCGAGTAGCACAGCATAGTAGGCCTGCTTGACCTGGTTTACCATTTCCAGACGGGAAGAGCGGGCCTTCTCGACTGCAAGGTCCACGCTGCTGCCGGAAATCGCAAGGCTTTTCCAAAGCTGGGCGTTGATTAGGGGCATCTGAGCGGATATGCCGGCATTGAAGGTATTCCAACGGCCGACCTCGATGCCTCCGTCGGAGGAAGTTTCGGTGGTGGTCGGAGGAACATATTCCACGTAAGGCACTCCGGTACCGGCGTATACTCTCTGGAGATGATACATGATGGGATCGAGGATTCCGGACATCATGCTGGACATACCTCCGCCGGAGGATTCATCGTCATCATCGTCGCCGCCCATATACATGATCTGTTTCTTTATGGTGCGCTGATATGATGCGGAGGCGCTGATCTGGGGGAATAGTGATGCATAACTGCCTTTACGGGCATATTCGGCCCTCTCCACCTCCATGTCGGCAATCTTTACCGTGGGGCTTTCCGTAAGGGCTATTTCAAGAGCCTGCTCCAAACTTATGACCGTAGTAGGACCTTCCTGCTCCACAGGCAAGGCTACGGCCATAGCGGCTATTATTAAAGGGATCATTACACTAATATATTATAACGCGCACAAAATGCACAAATATCGCGCCATTGTCAGAGACTTTTCCTTGACAAAAAAAATAATCCGCCGGAAAGCCATTCCAGCGGATATTCCAAGCGCAATTCCAAACTATCGCACAATCACTCTCCAGCCCCATCCGGGCAGAATGCCGTTCGGATTTTCGGCAGTGCAGAGAGCAACGATTTCCTTGGAGGAATCGCGGGACAGATTGGCATAGACAACCACCATGTTGGAACCCAGGCGGCGGCTGAAAGCAACCACGTCGGGATCTGGAGTGCGCACCCATTTGAAGCATCCTCCACGCTCCCCTGCCGCGAGAGCGGGGTTGTTATGTTTGAGATTCGTAAGATACTTGTAGAACCCGGTATATTCATTCGCGGACCAGTCGGTGATAGGATCCTTCTCGAAGAATTCCAGACGCCTGTCAAGACCTATTTCCTGGCCGGTGTAGATGAGCGGCTGGGTCTTGGGAAGGGTGAAATTCAGCACCTCCATCACCTGCCAGGCATCTCCCAGGCGCTCGAACTCGGTACCGTTCCAGGAATTCTCGTCGTGATTGGAAGTGAAGGCCAGGCGGAAGGCGGATGCGGGAGTGTTATGGAGGTCCTTCTCCACATAGCCGCGGAGATCGGCCGCAGTCTTCTCGCCATCCTTGTTGGCGGGGCCGCCGCCAATGGCATTCTCGATGTGATGCAGTTCCCAGGCATAGGTGGCATCGAACATGGTATCTACCATAAACTCGTGCTTCTCTGCCTCGGCCAGGAGGTAGATTTCGGGATAGTCCTTGCGGAGGGCGGGCACCAGATACTGCCAGGTCTCGGTGGGCATCTCCCCTGCGGCGTCGCAGCGGAATCCGTCCACGCCCTTGTCCAGCCAGAAGCGCATCGCGTCTTCCTGGGCATACCAGACTTCCTTGTTGTCGTAGTTCAGGCTGCGGGTATCCGTCCAGTCATATTCCCAGATGGCGTTTCCAAGGGAATCGCGCTCGTAGAAATCGGCGGGTTTTTCGGTCATCCACACATTGTCGGGAGATGTCTGGTTGGCCACCCAGTCCATCACCACGCGGAAGCCCAGCTCATGGGCGGCCGCAATCAGCTCCTCGAAATCCTGCATAGTGCCGAACTCTTCGTTCACGGCTTTGTAGTCGGAGATGGCATAGTAGGAACCCAGGGTTCCTTTGCGCTCCTCGACACCAATCTTGTTGATGGGCATGAACCAGAGGACATCCACTCCGAGGTCCTTCAGACGGGGAAGCTGGGCCTCGACGGCCTTGAAACTCCCTTCGGGGCTGAACTGGCGGACGTTCACCTCATATACCACACTGTTGTACATCCACTCGGGATGCACGTTCTCCTTGGGGGCGCTGCAACAGGAACTCAGCACCAGGGCCGCAACGGCGGCGACGAATAAACTACGACTCATATAATTATCTCAATTATTGCACATAAACTACCGAAGACGATGCTCCGAGCTTGACCGTACTGCCATCTACCGACACGCTTCCGAGGCTGACCAACTGCTTGTCGAGCTTGTCGCCGGAAAGGTCCAGGCTGACCTCGTTGCTTCCAACGTTGTGCAGGACCAGGGCCTTGGAACCGTCGGAGGCGGTCATATACCAGGCCGCGACCGAAGATACGAGGGTGTTCGAGTCATTATATTTCTGATGGGCCGACATCTTTCCTCCGGCAAGGGCCGGGCAGGAATTGCGGGCTTTGGTCCATTCGAAGTAGGTCCTCAACAAGGAGGAGGAAGAAGCCTTCTGCTTCTCTACGGAAATCTCGTCCGTCACGAGGGTGGCGTCCACATTGCCGCTCAGGTCGCCGACGGCGGCGGAGGAGGCTTTGTCCCAGACTATGGGAGTGCGCACGAGCTCGTCGCGTCCGCCGTCATCTCCGTCCTTCCCCCAGTATCCGAGTTCCTCTCCCTGATAGATGTAGGGCTGACCTTCGGCAGTCATCAGGAATGCTGCGGCCTGCTTGAGCTTGGCAAGGTCCTTCCCGAGTATGGTCGCGGCGCGGGTCTCGTCGTGGTTGGTAAGTTTGGTGGCGGGGATGGCATCCGCTCGGACGGCCGCGTACTTAGTGCGGTAGGACATCAGGTCCTTCGCGAAGTAGCAGCCGGTGCGCTGGTTCAGCACCCATTTCAGCCTCTCCCAGAAATCGAATTCGAAGTTGGCGGGCAGGCCCTTGTAGTAAGGGGCCACGGCAGATGCGTCCATCCAGACCTCTCCCACCATATAGATGTCGCTGGAATGGGTCTTGCGGAAGGTCTCGTTGCAGCGGTCGTACCAGAGCTTGAGGAAGGCGGGATTCTCGCTGCCGCGCTCGTTGGAGTAGATGTGCTTGACGGCGTCCAGGCGGAAACCGTCCACGCCCATTCCTATCCACTTGTCCGCGGTCTCGGCAATGGCCTCGAAGGCTCCGGAAGATGAAGCCGTGGATACCGCCCCGTAGTTCAGATCGGGCATCCAGCTGCCGAATGCGCCCTGGAACTTCATCTGGCTGGGAGAGCCGAAGAGGATGTCATGGGCATCGTCGGTGCTGAGGGCCAGAGGAGTTCCGAAACTCAGCACGTTCGCACCCTTGGGAGCGCCCCATTTGGTACCGTTGTCCCAGCTGGTATCCGAGCTGCGCACCAGCACTCCCCAGGGAGAGCTGAAATCGAGGGTTATCTCGTAGATGTCGGTTCCTGTCTTATACATTCGGACGGCCTTGCCGGGCTCGCCTACCCAGAGGAACATGTTGACGGAAGTGTCCGTATTGGGCTGCTGCGCGGCGGCCTCGCTGGTTGTCACGGTCAGGGTCTTGACGCTGCCGGAGAAATCCACCTTGAAATGCAAGCGGCCCTCATAGCCTATATCCCCTACCGTAACGTCGTGCCACTCGCCGGAATTGTAGGAAGTAAGCATGGGGAACTTGCCGGCCGCTATGTCGGCGGAAGGATTGGCCGATATGTGGAACCAGCCGAATTCCTTGTTGATCTCGCCTTTCTTGGCAGCCGCGAACCACACATTTCCCTTGCCGGTATGGTTCAGCACATAGTCCATATAGATCTTTATGTCCTTGGCATGGGCGGCGTCCAGCAGGGCCTTGAAATCGGCCTCGGTACCGTATTTGGGATTGACTGCGGAATAGTCCTGCACGTCGTAACCGTGGTAGGAATCTGCAGGATGGGCCGGAGAAAGCCAGATGGCAGATACGCCGAGGGCATCCAGATAGTCCAGCTTCGACTTTATGCCGTTGAAATCCCCTATTCCGTCTCCGTCGCTGTCGGCAAAGCTATAGATAAGCAGCTGGTAGCTGATGTTTCCCTGCTTTTCGCCGGCAGAGTAGGAAGGAATTTCCCACTTGTCCGCGGGGCTGTCGTTGTTTTCCTTGCCGCATGCTTGGAAGAGAAGGGCGGCAAGCATCAGTGCATATATAGCCTTTTTCATGGAGCGACTCTTTAAAAATCCGTACCTGCAAGTCCTTATCAGGGGCTTGCAGGCAAAAATAACATATTCAGGCGATATTACTCGACCACACCGGTACCGGCGTTGAAGTCGTAGGTAATCTTCTTACCTGCTGCGATAGCGACCTTTTCGGGATTGTCGCCAGTCTCACGATAGACGATCTTGCCATCCTTGGGGATGAACTCTGCATGCCACCAGTCTCCGCTGAGGGTGCAGACGACGCAGGTGCGGATCTCCTCGCCGGCAGCAACGGTAGTGAAGCTTGCAAGCTTGCCGTCGATGGTGAAGCGTGCGGTCTCGAGATCCTTGTTCCATTCGCCATTGCCGAAAGGAGCATTCATACCGACGATGACGGCGGGCTCTACGATAACCTTGTTGTTGGCATAGTCGACCTGGAGGGTGTAGAGACCGCTTTCAGCGACGAAGCAGTTGCCATCGGACACGGTGAAGCCGGTGCCATTGCCAAGGT
>JAILMV010000164.1 GCA_024692185.1 Bacteroidales bacterium
TAGTTCAGATAACCCTTCTGCTCAAGCTCCTGGTAGATAGCCATCTGGTCCTGGGAGTTCATGATGTTGAAGGTGTCATAAGAAGGCTTCAGGCGGTAGGTGTACTCCCCAGTATAGCTGAGGCGGCTCTGACCGGCCTTACCACGCTTGGTGGTAACAACGATAACTCCAGCCATTGCGCGCGCACCATAAATGGAGGTAGCGGAACCATCCTTGAGGATGTCGAAGCTCTCGATATCGTCGGAGTTCAGGCCTGCGATAGCAGAAGAAATAAGGGTATTGGCATTACCGGAGGAAAGGTCATCGGCAGATACGTTCATGACATCTTCCATAATGACACCGTCCACAACCCACAGAGGTTTGGACGAACCATAGATGGAAGTCGCACCACGGACGCGGATCTTAGGTGCCGTACCAAAGGTACCGGAAACGTTCTGGACGGACACACCGGCGGCGCGTCCTTCGAGTGAACGGGAGATATCGGCCATACCGCTGATGTTGGCTTCTTCGGCCTTCACCTTAACCACGGAACCGGTGTTCATACGCCGGTCGACCGTCTGCATACCGTTCACCACAGCCCCCTCCAACATCTCGGAATCATCCTCGAGGTAGACGACTACCTTCGAAGCGACCTCGACTCTGGCTTCTTTCGACCCCAGGAAGGTGACTATCAGGTATTTCGCACTCGACGGGACGCTCAGTTCAAAGTTGCCGTCAAGGTCGGTAGCGGTGCCTATCTTGGAAGATCCTTCGACCTGCACATAGGCTCCCGTTACCGGCGATTTGTCGGCAGCGAAGTACACGGTGCCCGTCACCTTTTGGTTCTGGGCACTCGCGATACTAAGCGACGCGAAGATTGCGAATATTACTAGTATGTATTTGAATACTTTCATTTCACAACAACTTTCTTGTCTTTACTTTCCAGCTATTTTAGCGTAGCTCTTGGAGGTAATAGCTTTCTTTTCTGCTTTCTTGGCTGCAGGTTTTGCAGCAGCTTTGTCCTTCTTTTCTTTCTTGATGACAAGTTTGCCCTGCTTCTCGACGGAGCTTGCCTTGCTTGCGGATTTCACGGAAGCCCTGGAAGTTCCACCGGCCTCGACCTTGCTGATGGTTTCAGGTATGGCAGCACGGGCGAAGCTCAGGGTATAACCGGCATAATCTCCCTCTGCAATCTTACCATGATAACCGTAGAGAACGAAAGGATAATCGTCGATAGAACCGGCATTGACTGTGTAAGAGCCATTCTTTTCGGAAACGGTCATAATAACTGCTTCTTCGTCGGAATTGAAAGGATAGCCCCAATAATAGTTCCCATTGACGGAAATCTGGCCACCGAAGATAAGGCTGTCGACCTGGCCGTATTCTTCATCAACTACACTCTCAGCCAGGAATGCCTGCTCCTTGATAACCATGGTCTGATCCACGTAAGAGGCAACCAGGGTCCTGGGCTCGGTGAAAGGTGAAGGGATGCCGTCGATGTTGTAGGACTCGCCTGCAACTTTCTCGGAAATGGTCCATACCTGTTTTCCGACATTGAATTCACCGATAAAGTCGGCATATTCAGTCGTTGAAGGCACGTAAGGCTCCCAGGTCGTAGGCATCTTCTGGATAGAACTTGTGGATACTTTCTCCCAGTAATCAAGTTCTCCGCGCTTGTCGGTAAGAGTTACGAAAACGCTACCGGTAAGAGTATGCCCATCGGCAACTCCGACTGAAATCTCGGGTACGCCGTCGAGGAGACCGACTCTGTAGATGTTGCTGAGGGACTGAACCATCCAACCTGCAGCAACGATTCCGGAACCATAGACACCGGAAAGGAAGGTATCTTCCACTCCGTCACCACAGAGATACTGCTCATACAGGGCAAGGCGACCTTCTTCGAACTTGGCTTCCACCTGCAAGGTGTCCTGACCGGCCATGCCGCTAACATAATAGGACTCGCCATTTACCTTTTCGCTCACGGTAACAGCGCCGTTGCCGGTATCCCAAGTTCCGATATAAGTGCTGTAAGCAACATCGGCATAAGGATTCTTCTTCTCGAAAGCAGCATAAGCATATTTGCCGGAGACGGCGGCATCGCTGTCAAGACCGACAGCAACCACATAGTACTTACCGTACTCTAACTTGTTGAAGGACTCAGTTGAGCTTTCGTTGTATGCGAGAATTCCAAATATGGTATCGAAGTCCAAACCATAGATAAGAGAGAAGAAGGAAGCGTTGTAGAGGAAGTTATCCGAAAGAGAAACCGCTACTTCCTGCATGGCCTCGGCAATGCTTGCAGCATTGGTAATAGTAGAATCAGGAACTATCGTGAACTGATAGAAGCTGTCGTCGGAGGGGCTCGCCACGGTATTGCTTACGAGTTCAGGATAATCCTCGTCGCCGGAGGTCTCTCCCAAGTACTCTACGGTCCAACCTGCTTCGGCTTCGAATGCAATCTCCTTGACGGAGGTAGGAAGCAACATGATGTCTTCCTTTTCATAGCTCTCGCCGGTATCCACATAGCTGACCCAGCCCTTGATTGCGACGAACTTGTCCACGAAGGAATCAAGATTGAGAGCAGGGTTGGCATCCTTGATGACGAAACGCTGAGGGTCTGCCAATCCGCTAACATAGTAGGTATCACCTTCCTTGGAAACGGTACCATTGTTTACGGTGAAGAAGTTGTCGTATCCATTGGCGCCGAAACCATAGTAATAATAATTAGCATGGTCATTTACCTGGACAGGCTCGGCACCGGAAACAAGCGTAGCCTTTGCACCATCAAGATAAGGATAACCAGCAGCATCGGTCTTCTTGCAGCCCCTGATGTTGTAAACACCGTCTGCAATGCCGTCAGTATTCACATAGATGAAGTTGAGACTGTCGGTTACGACTGCCTGCTTGGTAGAAGCTGCTACTACGGAAACATTGTACACGGACATTGTGTCGCCATCGGTAGCAAAGGCAAGGGTCGAAAGATCGGTAACCTCGCTAGGATTAGGATACTGGAACACCTCGATGTCCTTGATGGACACGCCATTGACATCGACAACACTCACGGTTGCGCTGCGGTATGCACCGGTCTCGTTGGCTGCAACGGTAATGGTGTACTTGTCGGTATGTACAGCCTTGGTAGATGCGTAGGAAATCCATGACTGGGCCTCGTCGGGAATCACGATGCTGTAATCCATGTTGGTATTGACCTCCAGGGCCATATCACCACCTTCGGCGGAGATATCCTGGGTCTCGATTACTGCCTCGAGCTTACCGGCATCGAACTTCAGGGTGCGGATATCGCTCTTGCCCTTGTGGTTGGCCGCATATACGGTCACCTTACCGGAACCCTCGGAATTGTTCACCACGTAGATGGTACCTGCAGCATTGCTGGAAGGAGACACTACGGCAGACCAGTTTGCACTTGCGCCAATGATGTCAACTTCTACCTCATCAGCTGCATTCACACCGGAAATGGTGTAATCGAAAGCACCGGCGCCACCAGCAGGGACACCGTTGTTGTCGCCGATGATCACATTGAGGGTGAAAGTTTTCTCCTTGGGGATTTCGACGCGGGTGGATCCTACATAGAGGACAATGTAATCGTCGGTCTCCTCATCGGGAGCAAGATATGCGGAATAATCGGTATCGGAGGTAAGGCCTACGGTCTTCCAGCTCTCTCCATTATCGTAAGATACGATCCAGTGGCCATCCATGATGCCGAACTGAGGAGTTACACCGTTAGATCCGTCTTTACCGGCAACGGGGAAGGCATTTCCATCGTCGTCGCGGAGGATCTGTCCGTTGATGGTCCATACATAGACACCATCCTCGAGAGCGATGCCGATGACAGGAGTTTCACCATCGGTGCCATCCTTACCATCTTTGCCGTCTTTGCCATCCTTGCCGTCAACACCATCCACGCCGTCTTCTCCGTCCTTACCGTCCTTACCATTGCTGATGGTGGCGGTAGTACCGTCGGAGAACACGATCTCATAGCCACCGTCTTTTTCCACGACTGCGGAAACAAAGACGTTGCCATTGATGGCATTTACGATAGATTGGATGCCAGGAACCGTCTTTTCATTGAGTTCCTTTACCTTTTCTTCGAGTGCAGTGACCCTGCTGTCGATATCGTCAACTCTTCCCGAGAGCTCATCGAAATCGTTAGTAGGAGTGCAGAACACAGCGCCCAGAACTACAAAGGCGGCTGCGAAAATAGTCCTTAAAGATGTTTTCATAACCAAATGAATTAGATAATACTTGAATTCGGATCAACTAACAATATCCCCTAAAAAGTTAATGCCCGTGGAACAAAGGCAAAAACTTCGGCAATATCGCAATTATTTTTTGAATTACAAATTTTTAACTAGCTCAATAACACGCGCCAACGCGGTTATATTGAGGTTTATTCCTTATGGAGAAATGCCTGTTCTAAGAATATTGCTTACAGTTTATAAGTATAACGCTAAATCTGCTTAAAAATTATAAGGGGCAAAATAAAAACATAAAAAAAGAACGGCCCCAGGAAGGAGCCGTTCTAAATATAAGAGCAATTCTGACTAGTCGTCGTTGGCGAGACCGGTATAGCGATAACCTACAGCCTGATAATGGTCGTAACCATAATAAGCTGCCATTGCATCACTACCCAGGCTGACTTCGAAATAGATTGAATCTGCGGGCATGCCACTAGGAGTAGTGGCTGCGCCGAGCATGATCTTACCATTTTTAATTACAGCCGTGGAATCGATATATCCCTTTTTAATACCCGTGCCATCGGTCATTATGTTCGCTTCCTCATTGGTGGAGCCAAAGGTGAGATTGGCTACATCGCAGGCAACCTTAACCTGGAAACCAAGGAGGTTGTCGAGGTCGGAAACAAAGATGGAATCCGTGGTGTTGGAAGCCGTGTTGAAGGTTATCGCCATGGAATAACCACCGTTGAAGTCTTCGAAACCAGGAACAATATCACCGTTGGCATCCACGCAATTGTAGATGATATACCACTGTCCTGCGAGATCCACCGTTGCGGTTTTCTCGATAGGATCCTTTTGGCATGAGACTGCGAAAGCAACGATTGCAAGAGCAATAAATATTATAAACTTCTTCATAACTCTTCTGTTTAATCATCAAGTTTAACCGGTGTAAGATCTACTCGCACAGAACCATAGCATATCCACGCAAAAGAACCGTCTGCCGGATAGTACATACCGCTAACAGTATCACCGGCTTCATAAAAATACCATTCACCACATGATGCGAGACTTACTGCATTGGTTGCAGTATCAATCTTGATATATCCTTCCCAGTGGAAGTCATAGGTGGGTTCATATCCGGGATAAATACCATAGTAGTAATATCCTGCCAGAAGATCGTCAACAAAATAAACATTGGGAGTAGTGGTGGCAGAGATTACTGTGGGGCATCCCTTATAGTCACGAGATCCGGAAGCGTTACGGCTGCGGCCATAATACACATTGGCAATACCGCCGGCAGGGTCTATAACGAAAACTTTACGTACAGACGATGCTGAAATGCCATCAGCGTTTACAATGGAATAATAAACCGAGTAAATACCGGGGGCGGACATATCAACTGCGCTGGCATCCACGGTAACCTGGTCGGAAACATCTTCTCCGTTCATTTCTGCAATGAATCCAGGATCGCTGTAAGTGCCGCCCTTCGCAATTTTAACAGGATTGTCTCCCTTAAGTTCGATGGTAGGATAATACGTAATTCTCGTAACGCCTTCCGATTCCTTCTCACAGCTTACAGCCATCAAAGCGAAAGCAGCGGCAAGAACTATAAAAATATACTTTTTCATGATTCCCTCCTTTTTTATTTAGCCCAGAAAACTTTCTCCGACATAGACTTCACATCAGGGCAATTTGAATTGTAGTTGATAGAAGCCTGGGCATAAGGCCAACGCTGGACCAGACTGCTGGAGCCGACCTGAGTGTCTACCTTATACGGGGTATAAAGTTCGCCGGCGGTAAGAGCAGAAGCATTGAGATTGTCTCCGGTGAAGTTGTATATGTCTTCAGCTTTCTTGCCACCGAAGGCAGGATAGCCGATACGGCGCATCTCGCACCACGCTTCGAAACTGTTGATACCGCTAAGAGCAATCCACTTCTGGATACCGATGTACTTGTCCGAATTGGCAGCGCTGTAAGGATAGGCAGCAAGTGCAACTGCAGCGTCGGAATCGGTAAGGCCGGCGGTAGCGAAGGAAGCCTTGACGGCAGCCTCATAGTAATCCTTGGCCTTGGTAGCATCGTTCTTGACCTTCTGATAGTATTCCGCGAGGAAGAAGTTGATCTCGGAAAGGGAAATCAGATATACAGGATCATCATAAGCAACGTTCGGACGGCAGAATGCACCGGATTTGTAATTATCGGAGGTGCTCATGTTGTATCCGGAGATGCTTCCCCAGTAAGCATTGCTGCTGTTCTTGGAGAAGAAAGCAGCAAGACGGGCATCGCCGCAGTCATCAAGGGCCTTGTAAAGGGCAACATTAAGACCGCAGTTGACCTGAGTGCTTCCGAAGTAGCTGGCGAACTCTTCCTGATAGAAAGGATTGGCCTTACCAGATTCATTTGTGGTTAGATGAGTCCAAGCAACATCGGCAGTAGGGAAATTACCTTCTTCCACAAGTGCGGTGATTGCACTATCCACGCTAACGCCGGATACAGCACGTTCACGCATAAGAATCTTGAGTTTCAAAGCATTGGCAAACTTGATCCAGTTGGTGGCATCTTCACCCTCATAGAGGAAGTTGGTAGCAACGGGGAGGGATGCGCTAGCTTTGGAAAGAGCATAATCCAATTCTTCCACGAGGCCTGCATAGATATCTTTTCCCTCGTCAAACTTAGGGCTGAGGTTGTCCTTGCCCTGGTTTGCCTCGGAATAAGGAGTCTCGCCATAAGCGTCGACCAAAGCCTGATAGGTGAAAACCCTGATGCAAGTAGCAGCGATATAGGTGCCCCATGCCTCGGATTCAGCAGCCTTGTCACGGACGAAAGTAGCATTTGCTATAGCAGCGCGGTTCAAATCGGTGTACGCGTTGGTAGAACTTGTAGAACCGACGGTGAACTGGCTGTAGCCAAGATAGTTGGATGTACCGAAGCACTGTGCATAGTGCTCGGCAAGATAACCTCCGATGATGCGGTAGAGGTCGCCGTAGCGGGCGCAAAGGGCCATTTCGGCGGCAGGCATTACCATATCGACGGTTGCCAGATCCTCACCAGGAGAATTGGGCGACTTGTTGATGTCGAGATAGTCCTTGCAGGAGGTAAGTGAGAGAGCTGCAACAGCTATGATTGTAAAAATCTTTTTCATTTTCTGTTCCTCCTTAGAATTTAACGTTAACGTTGAAGCCCCAGATACGGCAGGAAGGGTTCACATAAGTTTCGCCCATAAGGCCGTCGGTGTCAGTTCCATTGTTGGTGGATTCAGGATCGACGTAGTAGTTGTCCTTAGCGGTCCAAGTGTAAGCATTGTTCACGAAGGCCGATACGGAAATACCCTGGAAAGGACCGATCCACTTCTTGGGGAGATTGTAGGAGATGGATACGTTACGGAGCTTGACGAACGAACGATCCACGAGATAGAACAAACGGCCTTCTCCAGCACCATACTCATCGAAGTAAGTCTGATAGGAGCTGTCGTTCAGATAGATAGGAGTAGTGTTCTCGGCATAGCCAAGAAGTTTTCCATCGTCATCGGTAACTGCAACTGCGGAGTTGGGAACGATGAACGGTTCACGATTGTTATAGGTAGTGATGAGGCCGTTACCGGTGAACTCCATAATGTTCTTGGAACGGGAGAACATCTTACCACCCTTACGCATATCGAGAGAAGCGCTGAAGGAAAGGTTCTTGTAACGCAGGCTGGTGGAAACACCGCCAGTCCAATCGTAGTTGGCGTCGAATCCGGTAGGTACGAGGTCGTTGGAAAGAACCGGCATACCATCTGAATCTACGATGAGACAGCCATTATAAGGGCTGCTGGCATCCTCGACATAGGTAGGAACATAGGTCCAATATGTACCGAAAGGCTTGCCCTTTTCTGCATAGAGGGAAACGACATCTTTGGTACCGCTGGTGCTGAAACGGTCGATCTCGAATTTCTCACCGAGTTCGGCAGGCAGGTCAACAACCAAGCTGTTGTTCTTTGCGAAGTTCACGCTGACATCCCAACGGAAGTCCTTGGTCTGAACGGGAACGAAATCGAAGAGGAGCTCGATACCGCTGTTCCTGACATCACCGGCATTGGAAACCATGCTTGAATAACCGGTAGCAGGCTCGATGCTGATAGGGAAGATCTGGTCGGAGGTGAGACGGTTGTAATATGCAGCATCAACACCGAAACGGCCGTTGAAGAACTGGAGATTCAGACCGACCTCGGACTCAGTCGTCATTTCAGGCTTGAGTTCAGGACTTGCAATGGAGTAACCGCGGCGGAAAGCGTTGGTGCCATTGATAGGGAACGCTACGATACCGGAAGCATAAGTACCATAGAAAGATGCCTGGGAGAAGGTTGCGTAGGTGTTGTACGGGGAAGCATCGTTACCGGTACGTCCGTATGCCAGCCTTAGCTTACCGAAGGAAAGGACATCGTTCTTAGGAAGATAGTTGGTGAATATCCAGCTCAGGGTTGCTCCAGGATAGAAGTAGTTGTTATTATCTACCGGGAGGGTGGAAGACCAGTCGTTACGGGCAGTAAGCTCGAGGAAGATGGAATCATCCCAAGCGAAGGTTACATCACCGAATACACCTATGAGGCGGCGCTTGCTCTGGGAATCGCTAATGGTAGTCTTAGTTGCACCATTGGAAAGATTCCAGAAGCCGGAGTAGATGGTAAGACCATCGGTCTGGCCGACAAGCTGGGTTGAATAGCGCTCGTTGGCATTGACGCCGGCAATTGCATTGACGTTCAGTCTGCCATCGAGAAAATCGTTGTTATAAGTGGCAAGGAAGTCGTGGTTGGTTTCGTAATTGCGATAGTATTCTGCATATACATAACCATCGGCGTTCATTTTAGAAGGAGCATATCCCATATCATCCCAGATGAGGGCATCATCGAGGGCGATTTGAGGCTCGCCATACTTATAATCATAGTCGCGATAATTGAAGCTATAGCGATATGTGAAAGTCAGATGCTTAGTAGGCTTGGCATCGACCTGGATCTTACCGAAGATCTGCTTGCTGTCAGTTTGAGCATAACGGTTTTCAATTGCCCAATAAGGGCTAGTGATTCCGTAAGGAGTCAGATAAGCTTCAGGAGAATTGAAAGCAGCAGGAAGGTTCTTCAGGTCAACCAGGGAGATGTCACGAGGGAATTCATAAAGGCCATCGATAACGGAAGTACCCTGGAACATGCCTATGCTATTGGTCTTGCTGGTCATGAAATTGATCTGGGAAGAGACCTTGAGCCAGTCAGCTGCCACATAACTGCCACGATAAGCAATGGAGTTACGGGTATATGTGTCCTTGTCGCCCGGCATGATACCATTATCATCTGCCAGGGAATAGGAGAGGTAGTAATTTGCGCGCTGGTCCTCGGAACTACCATTGAGGGCAATGGAGTGCTTCTGGTTGACGCCATACTCAAAGAAATCTTTTACGTTGGTAGGCTTTGCGCTATACTCGTGAATAAGCTGCTGCCCGTTCCAAATAGGGCCATACACTTGCTGAGAGCCATCGAACCTGGGACCCCAGGAGCCATTCTCGATAAAGGTCTGAGTTCCATTCCATCCCTGACCGAAATCATTCTGATAAACAGGAAGGAGGGAAACCTGACGAGCTTCGAGGCCACCGCTGTACTCAATGGAGAACAGACGCTCGGCACCTCTGGTACCCTGCTTGGTGGAGATGACAATCACACCATTAGCAGCGCGGGAACCGTAAAGTGCGGTAGCAGCTGCACCCTTGAGGACGGTAAGGCTTTCGATGTCCTCGGTGGAAAGACTACCCATGCCCGGCACAACGATACCATCAACCACATAGAGAGGCTGGTTGCTACCGTTGATGGAGCTGTAACCGCGGATGATGACGTTGGTACCGGCACCAGGATCCGTCGTTGTGGCGGAAATCTGGAGACCTGCAACCTTACCGGCAAGAGCGTTGGTGACATTGGTCGCGTGGTTGGTCGCAATCTCATCATTCTTGACGGTCGTCGCTGCGTAACCAAGGGACTTCTCGGAACGGGTAATTCCCAGAGCGGTAACCACCGCCTCGTCGAGAGCAAGAGCATCGTCTTCCATCTTGATGTTCTGCTCCGCGCCGGAAACTTCCACTTTCTGACTCTTCATACCATAGAAGTAGAAAGAGAGAGTCTGTCCCGGTTTCGCATCAATCGCGTACTTTCCGTTAATGTCGGTAACGACACCTAACGTCGTACCCTCTACTACTACAGAAACACCGGCCAAAGGCTCACCGTTCTTGTCGGTGACGGTTCCGTTGACACGCTGACTCTGCGCGAATGCCACAGCTGAAGCTGCGAGCAGAAGGCACGCAAAAAGCATTTTCAATCGTTTCATACGAGAAAAATTAAGTTAAACAATAAAACTATACTAACTATACAAAGTATCATAATATACCTGCCTAGTGCGACTTTACTATACCTAGAGCCGGCAATTTCGGAATAATTATTTAGAAATGCAAACTTTTGTAAGCAACGCTAGAATGCTGTCCCTTAAAGTATTTTGCCATTTTTAAAACAAAAAAAGGAATTTCCAAAGAGAATTAACTAATAAATTAAAATTATTTACAAATTTTTACTTATGAATTATAAGCAATAAAATTTATAAAAAATTTAAAGAATTGGTTATAACCCCCCTCCGACGCGCGCGCGTACCCTTTATAATTAACTGTAAGCCTGCTTTCAGTCCATAAGCACCAAGACCGGTGCTGAGTAATTGAATTTCAATGAGATAACGTCGGAAGAAGCACGGTTAAGAGTCCCGCGGAACCAATAATCGAAAGAGACCTCGTCCAGGGGCCACTTGAGGCCTGATGATTTGATTCGCAGGGCAGGATCGTCCGAGAAGAACGAAATTTTGCGCCCCTCCCCCACATGCAGCTCGCAACTGTCCGTAATCGCAAAGGCAGTGTTATAATCGGAAACCATCTCCACCCGGACTCCTGCGGCCGAAAGGCCCAGTTCCTTTTCCCAGAAAAGGAGATAGGAGAGATTCCCCAGCGCATGCGCCTCGCTCTTGCCCAGGGCGCCCAGTATGCGGATGTCATCTGCCTGCGGATAGTTAGTCCTAAGCCAGCGGAAGGCCTTGTCCAGGTCGTTGTAATCCTGCTCATCCACCTTCACGGCCTTAGGGCCCAGGGCCTCACGCACGGAGGCGGGAGTAGAATCCATATCCCCCACGACGGCGATCGGCTCTACGCCAAGCTTCTGCAGACGGCGGAGATTAGCTGCGCTGTCGCAGCAGACCAACACATCGGCATTCCGGAGTATCCAGAGGGAATACTCTTTGCGGGGGAACTCCCCATTGGCGAGGATTACGGCCGTCATTGCTGGGCACCTCCCACGAGGTCGAGGATTTCGGCCGTGATCTTCTGCTGACGGCCCTTGTTGTATTCGAGAGTGAGTTCGCCGAGAAGATCCTCGGCATTGTCGGATGCGGCCTGCATAGCTATGGTACGTGCGGCGTGCTCCGCCGCGATGGAATCCAGCAGCATCGAATGAATGCGGAGGCGCATCACCTGCGGCAGCAAGGTCGCCAGAATCTCCTCCCTCCCCGGCTCCAGGATATACTCCTGTCCGAAGGTGGGTAGTTCCTCACCTCCGGACATAGCAAAAGGAAGGTATGTTTCGACGCAGACTTTCTGGGAAGAGGTAGA